>NZ_DASRXP010000447.1:0-14097 GCF_035687465.1 Kribbella sp. | reverse complement strand
CGATCTGCTGAGCTCGTCGGTCTGGCGAGACAAACTACCCATCTTCGTCGCCGGCCTACTCGCCGGCGCGATGTTCTCCGGTGTCATCACCGGCGCCCTCGGCGGCCTAGCCTCACCACTACCGTCCTGGCTACGGCTCGGAGTACTCGCACCCGCACTGACGGTCATCCTCGCCTTCGAACTGGCCGGCAAACCCCTCTCACTCGTGCAGAACCGCCGGCTGGTCCCACAGACCGTCATCCCGGACAACCAGGTCCGCGGACCGCTGCAGTTCGGCTTCGAAATGGGCACCGGCGTACGGACCTTCGTCCCAACCGCCCTGCCACACGCCCTCATCCTGCTCGTGGTCCTGTTCGGAGGACTAGGCCCCGGACTACTAGCCGGCCTCGGCTTCGGCCTCGGCCGAGCACTGATGCCAACCGCCCGCCAATACAGCGGAGACCCACAAGGCTGGGACAGCGCCATGCTGGGCTCGATGACCCGGATCGGACGCACCAGCGCTGTCGGCTTCCTGCTCTGCCTGGCCGTGCTCTTCCTCCCCTGACCAGATAGGACTCCGCCGTGATCGATGCACTGATCGCCAGCTTCGGCCTGGCGGGCGCCCTGCTTTTGCTACTGGCCGCGTCACGCCGAGCGTCCGGCAACGAAGGTCTGACCGAGGTGGTCAGACAGCACGGCCTGCTGCCTGACCGCCTGGCCCGGCACGCCATGGTCGGGACCCTCTTCGAGGCCGTGATCGGCTCAGCCCTGATCATCGGCTGGCTCTCCGGCAGCAACTGGTTGATCCGGCTCGCCGCCACCGCAGTGGCAGCATGGTTCTTGTTCCTGGCGGTCTACCTGGCCGTCCTCCTGCGCCGCCGCGGGCGAGTGCCCTGCGGATGTCTGGACGACAAGAGTCCGGTGACCCCGGTCAAGGTCATCCGTGCACTGTTGCTCGCAGCAACTGCCGCGTTGCTGGCATCCGGGCTGCCGGCCTACCCAGCCGAACTCGCTCTCCGGCTGCTGTGTGTCGTAGCGGGCGGCTTCATCGTCGTCCTGCTGATCACGGTGGACCGGTTGGCCGAGTTGGTGGACGCACCGGCTAGCGGACACTGATGGCGTAGTCGCCCTTCGGCACGAGTTCACCGATGACCGGTGCGCCGGGAATCTCACCGACGATCAGCAGCCCGCCCGAGGTCTGCGCATCGGCGAGCAGAAGTGCCTCGTCGCCGTCGATCCCACCGAGGTCGCTGTGCGGCGCCACCCAGTCGAGGTTCCTGCGGGTGCCTCCGCTGACGAAGCCGTCGCGCAGTGCGTCCCGGGCACCGTCCAAGTAGGGCACCGCTGCCGCATCGATGACGGCGCTCACACCACTGGCCCGAACCAGCTTGTAGAGATGACCGAGCAGGCCGAAGCCGGTCACGTCGGTCGCACACTCGACCCCGGCTTCCAGGGCAGCCCGGGAGGCGTCCCGGTTGAGGGCGGTCATCGTGTCGATCGCCTGCTGGAAGACCTCGCCGGTGGACTTGTGCCGGTTGTTCAGCACCCCGAGACCGAGGGGTTTCGTCAGCGACAGCGGCAGGCCGGCCCGGCCGGCGTTGTTGCGCATCAGCCGGTCCGGGTCGGCCAGGCCCGTCACCGCCAGTCCGTACTTCGGTTCCGGGTCGTCGACACTGTGTCCACCGGCGAGATGGCACCCCGCCTCGTGCGCGACGGTCAGTCCACCGCGCAGCACCTCGGCAGCCAGTTCGAGCGGAAGGACATCACGTGGCCAGCCCAGCAGGTTCACCGCCACGACTGGGCGACCACCCATCGCGTAGACGTCGGACAGCGCGTTCGCGGCAGCGATCCGGCCCCAGTCGAACGGGTCGTCGACCACCGGGGTGAAGAAGTCGGTGGTCAGGACAGTCGCCAGACCATCCTGGATGGCAACGACGGCCGCATCGTCACCGTCGTCGAGTCCGACCAGCAGCTCACCCGCCGGATCGGTGATCGGCACCGAGCCGATCAGATCGCCCACGATTCCTTCGAGCTCGCCCGGCGGGATCTTGCAGGCACATCCACCGCCGTGGGCGTACTGCGTGAGGCGCTTGGCCGTCGTCAGTGTCATTCACCGATTCTCCCGCAGCAAAGGTCCGTCCGCCCCGTCACTGATGCAAGAATGTGCCGATGATCCGTGGAGGCGTACTCGGCCTGGTGGCCGGCCCGGTCTTCAACACCGGTGAGCGGCAGTATCTGTCGCTGGCGGGTTCGATTCCCGTCCGCCTCCGCCACCTGACCGGCAGGCGCTGCACTTCGACCGGCCGCCGATGAGTGGAGATCCGCGTCGCCGCATCCCACGCACCGACGACGTACTGGCTGATCCCTTGCTGGCCGAGGCGGTCCGGCTGTTCGGCCGGGAGCGGGTGAAGGCCGTCGTCACCTCCTCGCAGCAGCAGGCCCGCGCGGGCCTGCTGGCGCCCGAGGCGGTGGTCGACGCCGCGCTCGCATCGCTGCAGACCCTTCCTCCGGGTTTCCGCGCGGTGATCAACGCCACCGGTGTCATCGTCCACACCAACCTCGGCCGTGCTGCCTTGTCCACCGCGGCCAGGGCCGCTCTGGTGGAAGCCGCCGGCGCCACCGATGTCGAGTTCGATCTCCAGAGCGGGGAGCGTGCCCGCCGGGGCCGGGGCACCCTGGCCGCGCTGGCCGAGGCTGTGCCGGCCGCCGGCGATGTCCACGTCGTGAACAACAACGCCGCCGCGTTGCTCCTCTGCGCTCTGACGCTTGCCCCGGGCAAGGAAATTGTCCTGAGCCGCGGCGAGATGGTCGAGATCGGCGACGGCTTCAGGATTCCCGAACTGCTCGCCTCGACCGGCTCCGTACTGCGCGAGGTCGGCGCCACGAACCGGACCTCACTGAGCGACTACCGGGACGCGATCGGCCCGGAGACGGGATTCATCCTCAAGGTGCATCCGTCGAACTTCCAGATCACCGGATTCACCTCGGCCGTGGAGGTCGCCGAGCTGACCAAGCTCGGCGTACCGGTCGTGGTGGACATCGGATCGGGACTGCTGACCCCTCATCCGCTGTTGCCCGACGAACCGGACGCGGCCACCGCTCTGCGCGACGGCGCCACCGTCGTCACCGCGAGCGGCGACAAGCTTCTCGGCGGCCCGCAAGCCGGGCTACTGCTGGGCGAGGCGGCTGTCGTCCAACGGCTGCGCCGCCACCCCGCAGCCCGGGCCCTGCGAGTCGACAAGCTCGTCCTCGCGGCACTTGAAGCGACCCTGCGGGGCCCTGTACCACCGGTCAGGCAGGCGCTGGACACCCCGGCGGATCAGCTCCGCGCGCGGGCGGATCGCCTGGCGGCGGCGCTGTCGGCGCAACAAATCGATGCCGCGGTCGTGCCGTCCCGCTCGACCATCGGTGGGGGCTCGGCGCCCGGCGTCGACCTGCCGAGCTGGGCGATCAGCCTGCCTTCCGGTTACGCCGTCGCGCTGCGCACTGCAGCCACAGCGGTGGTCGGCCGGGTCGCCGAAGGCCGCTGCCTGCTCGACCTGCGCACGGTCGATCCGGACGACGACGACCGGCTGCTGGCCGGCGTGGCAAAGGTCCACGACACATGCACGTGATCGCCACGGCTGGGCATGTGGACCACGGGAAGTCGACGCTGGTCCGGGCGCTGACCGGGATGGAGCCGGACCGGTGGGCCGAGGAACGCCGCCGTGGACTGACCATCGACCTCGGCTTCGCCTGGACCAGGCTGCCGACCGGTGAGCGGATCGCGTTCGTCGACGTACCGGGTCACGAACGCTTCGTCGCCTCCATGCTCGCCGGGGTCGGCCCGGTGCCGGCGGTGCTGTTGATCGTCGCCGCCACCGAAGGCTGGATGCCACAGTCGGCCGAGCACCTGGCCGCACTCGACGCGTTCGGCGTCCGCGACGGGCTGCTCGTCATCACCAAGTCCGATCTCGCCGACCCCGAGCCGGCCCGGGCCGAGGGCCTCGACCGGCTCGCGGGCACCAGCCTGGCCGGCCTGCCATCGATCGCGGTCAGTGCGCACACCGGCGCCGGGCTCGACGCGCTCCGCGGCGAGCTCGCGGCGCTCACCAAGCGACTGGCCGAACCCGCAGCCGACGAGGACGTGCGCCTGTGGGTCGACCGCGCCTTCACCATCAAGGGCGCCGGCACCGTCGTCACCGGGACCCTCGGCGGCGGCACTCTGTGCCCCGGGGACGAGCTCACCACCCAGACCGGTACGCCGGTACGCATCCGCGGCCTCCAAACGCTGGCCGAGGACACGCACCAGGTGACCCCGGTCGCCAGGGTGGCGATCAACCTCCGCCGGGTCGAACGGCAGACCGTCGGGCGGGGAACCGCACTGCTGACACCTGGCGCCTGGCGATCCACCGACGTCGTCGACGTCCAGCTGGTTCGCGACGCTCCGAACTCGGGAAATCTGGTCTTCCACCTCGGATCCGCGGCGGTCGCGACCCACCTCCGTCCCCTGGGCAACGGATTCGCCCGCCTCACCTTGAACAAGCCCCTCCCCCTCCGCGTCGGGGACCGCGGCCTGCTGCGAGACCCTTCGCAACGGCACATCACCGGTGCCGTGATCCTGGCGGTGCGCCCACCGGCACTGGCCCGTCGGGGTGCTGCGCAGGCGCGGTCGATGGAGCTTGCGGCTGTCGCCGACGCTCCCCGGCGACTCGGTACGGCGCTCCGACTGCGCGACCGTGGTTTCGCCCATACGACCGACCTTCGAGCGGAGGGTCTACTGCCGGATCGCGAACCGATCCAGGACGGCTGGTACGCAGACAAGGCCGCCTGGAAATCGTGCGTCGAACAAGCCGCCGAGGAGCTCGCCGGCTGGATCCGGGATCACCCTGCGGCGACTGGCATACCTGCGGACGCGCTCCGGCAGCGACTCGGCCTGCCCGCCCAGGAACTGCTGGGAGGCGTGCTGGAGTCAGCCGGCCTCGAGGTCAGCGACGGCCTCGTCCACCGCAAAGGAGCTGCGGACGTGCTGCCGCCCGCCACAGCCGACGCCGTACGGGCAATCGAAGCCGAGCTGGTCGATGCGCCGTTCCAGGCACCGTCGGCCGATCGCCTCGCGGAACTCGGCGCCGGCCACCAAGAGCTCGCCGCCGCGGTTCGGACCGGCCGGCTGGTCCAGCTCGCGCCCGGGGTGGTCCTCCGCGCCGACGCGATCGGGCACGCCGAGCAGATCCTCGCCGGACTGCCGACCCCGTTCTCCGTCGCCGAGGCGAGGATGGCACTCGACACCAGCCGCCGGGTCGCCGTACCGCTGCTCGAACTCCTCGACCGTCGAGGCACCACCACCCGCCTCCCCGACGGAACCCGCACCAACACACAACGTCCGAAGAACCTTGGCCTATAGCGCAAGGTCCTTCGGACGCAACGAGCGTCGCCGTTACTTCCAGGCGCGGCGTTTTGAGGCGGCGGGTTTGATGGGAGTTGTGGACTCCCAGACGCGGCGCCAGCGGGCGGCATCAGGTCCGGTCTGCGCCGGCGAGGTGCCGGCTGCTACGCGGCGGCGGGCTTCCCACCACGTGGTCGCTTCCTCGTCGAGGAGGGCGGACACCGCCGCGGAGATGCGGGGAGCGAACTCGCGGGGGGTCTCCCCCTCGAGCGGGTAGATCGGATCGCCATACCGTACGGCGACCGTCGGACGCCCGGGCACGGGCCAACCCCGGCCTCGCGGCATCGCGGCGAACGAGCCCTTGATGCCGACCGGGATGACCGGTACGCCGTGCTCGACGGCGATGTACGCCGCGCCCATCCGGAATCGTTCCATCCACCCGTCGGGTGACCGGGTGCCTTCGGGGAAGACGACCACGTTCCAGCCGTCCTCGAGCAGGTCGCCCGGGGTCTGGCTGAGCTTGCCGCCGCGCCGCTCGATCGGGAACGTGTTGAACATGATCGCCGAGGCGGTAGCCCGCCACCACGTGTCGAAGAAGTAGTCGGCCGCGGCGGCGACAGCGGTCTTGCGGCGCATCGCGTCCGGCAGCGTGCAGAGCACCAGCGGCGTGTCCAGGTGCGACGAGTGGTTCGCCACGATGACCGCCGGCCCGTGCACCTTGGTCAGCGAGTCCAGCCCGCTCACCTGGGGGTTCACCTCGTACCGCATGACCGAGTTGAGCGCGCCCTTCAGCAGCACCTCGCGGACCGCGATCGCCGCCGGCGTACGGGCCCACTTGGTCGGGAACACGGTCGTCTCGCGAGGGATCACGTACGGCTCGGCCGACCGCGGCACCTGCGGGCGGCGGCCCCAGCGCCAGCCGCGCGCGACCTGCTGGACGTCGCGCACGGTGTCCCGGCTGAACTTCACCAGATTCGTGCCCATCAGCGAACGTCCGCGAGCAGGTGCGGGGGGTTGTGCAGGTAGGTGATGGACGGCGACCGGCCGACCGAGTGGCTCACCATCTCCAGCGCGTCCTGCAGCGTCGACGCGGACCGGAAGCCCATCCGCTCGACCGTCTTCCGGTTGCCGCCGACCCAGACGATGTCGCCGCAGTGGTCCAGCGCGTGGGAGATCCAATACCACATGTAGAACGGGTGCACACCGTGGTACGCGTACGACGTCCGGTACAGGTGGATGTACCACGGGTCCTCGGCGTACTGCTTCTCGAACTTCGCCTCGATGGTGGCCGGGTCGGTCGACTCCGACAGCACCTCCTCGAAGAAGTCCACGTACGACGGGTGGTGCAACTGGCTGAACTCGTAGTCCACCGGGTGGTACAGGATCACCGCGCCGTCCTTACGGACCACGGGGCTGCCCCGGTACGAGTTGAAGTAGTAGCCCAGGCCCATGCAGGCGGCCAGGATCGGGTTCATCACCGAGTTCACGTTGTACGGGCCGATGAACGGCACACCCATGATCGCCACATCGGACTGGCCCTGCACCTCGACCAGGTGCTGGCGGTGCACGTTCTCCAGGGTCTTGTCGTGCACCGGCTCGATCTTGCCGGCGTGGATCCCGGTCAGTCCGTAGTTCGACCGGACGTCGGTGAAGATCTTGTGCCGCATCTTGGCCGGGGCCAGGTCGAGGCCGCGCTTGGTCGCGAGCATCGAGGCCTGGTCCTTGATCGACCACTCCCACTCGCGCTTCTGCAGGAACTCCAGCGGACCGCCGAAGATGTCGTTGTTCAGCGACGTCTCGATCTGGAACACCTTGACGTGCTCGGTGAGCACCGAGCCCATCCGCCAGGCCGACTCGTGCATCTTCGAGGCCTTGTGGTCCATGAACGACCGCGAGTGGATCATCGTGTGGCTGTTGTGGTGGTGCTTCAGCGACTTGTACGACGCCAGCCCGATCGACGTCGACTTGTGGCCGCCGTCCATCGCCACCAGGTTCACGTTCACGTAGACCAGCAGGTCGGACTCGGCCGCCCGCTTGGAGATCTCGACGTCCTCGCCGTGCTTGGTCTGACCGAGATGGGTCAGGTTCGCGGCGTCCTCGGCGTCGAAGTTGTAGAGCTTGCCGTCGGGGAAGAACGACCGGAAGACCCGCTCGCCGACGATGTCGCGGAGCTCGTTCGGGGTCAGCCGGCGGTGCAGCGCGTTGGCCGAGATCAGCTCCACGTCGTCGACGCCCGCGTCGGCGGCCATCGTCAGCACGGCCTCGATGATGCGCTGCCGGATGTCCGGCTTCTTCATCGGCGGCAGCGGGATGGAGATGTCGTCGAAGGCGATCGTCAGCCGCATCCCGGCGAACAGCAGCTCCGGCAGCGGCTCGGACTCGAGCGGGTTCAGCAGCGCGTTCTGGATCGCCTCCTCCACGTCGCGGACCGGCGGCAGCGCCTCCGGCGGGTAGATCACCCGGGTGCCGAGCGGGAACCGCTCCAGCTTGAATCCCTCACCGTTGTGCACGAGCAGCGGCGGCGTCCGGTCGTCCACCTCAAGCACAAACCCTGGCCGAGCCATGTCAGAACCTCTCTCGTCGTACGTTCAGCGAGCTCGTCATGAAGCCCTCACATCAAAAGCGACCTTCACGGTGCCCAGGCGGCCCGCGGACTGCGCGTGGTCGAGCGCCTCGCGCCACCGGTAGAGCGGATAACGAGCCCCGACTATCCCGTCCAGTGGGGCCTTCGCGGCGATGTCCAGTGCGGTCTCGAAGGCGGGCCGGTCGTTCGGCTCCTCCCGCGAGGACGCGTACGTCCCGGTCAGCTCCAGCTCACGGAACCACACCGGCGACAGGTCGGCACCGGTGGACGGCATGCCCGAGAGCACGACGCGACCACCGGCCTTGGTGACCCGCAGTACGGTGTCGATCGAGTCCTTGCTGCCGACCGCGTCCACGGCGATGTCGACGCCGCCGAGCAGGAACTCCCGGCCCATCTGCGGCTTCAGCCGGAACGCACCGGTTGCCCGGCGTACGCCGCGGAAGACCTCGTCCGGCGCGACCACATCGCTGGCGCCGAAGGCCCGGGCGAGTTCGCGCTGCTTGGCGTGCTTGGCGACCACGGTGATCCGGCCGGCCTGGGTGAGCTCGCGCAACGCCAACGTCGCGAACAGTCCGACCGCTCCTGCACCGCTGACGAGCACCGACTGGCCCGGCTCCACCTTCGCCCGCAAGGCCATGTGCACCGCGCAGGCCAGCGGCTCGGTGAGCACAGCCCGCTCGTCCGAAAGACCATCCGGTACGGCGTACAGCTGGCTCCGGTGGGCAACCATCACGTTGCCCCAGCCGCCACCCGTGTCCTGGCAGAAGCCGGTCTGCAGACCGGGCGCGACATGGCCGACCGTGATCCGGTCGCACCGGTTGGTGTTGCCCGACGCGCAGCCGTCGCACGGCTCGACGCCACGGGCTGCACAGGTGAGCACGGAGTCCATCACGACCCGGGTGCCCTTGGGCAGGTCCTCGCAGTCTTCGAGCAGTTCGCCGACGATCTCGTGGCCGGGGACGAACGGCATCGACACCATCGCGGAGAAGTACAGCTTGGTGTGACCGGTGACCATGCCGAGGTCGGAGCCGCAGATGCCGGACAGGATCGGGCGGATCCGCGCCCAGCCGTCCTTGTCCGACTTCGGCTCGTTGATGGTGACGAGGCGCAGCGGTGCCGCCGGACCGGTCAGGATGCCGGGGATCCGGCCGCCGACCGCCTTGGCCGCCAGGTACTTGGCCGGCGACCGGTACATCTCGAGTGCGAGCATCATCGGGCCATCCCTCCAGAACGCTGTACTCCCGGGATTTCCAGACGCGAGGAGGTGGACGGGGTCTTCCAGTCGACGATCTGCCAGCGCGCGGCCCGGGCGGCCCGGAACAGCGGCACGTCCGGCGACACCGCGACCGGATTGCCGACCGTCGTGAGCATCGGCAGATCCGAGTGGCTGTCGGCGTAGGCGTACGACCGGGACAGGTCGATCGACGTACCGCGAGCGCGGTGCTTGATCCACGCTGCCCGGGACTCGCCGACGAGTGGTGGTCCGGACAGGAAGCCGGTGCAGCGACCGCGGTCGTCGACAGCCAGCTCCGCCGCGACGATCTCGTCGAACAGCGGCTCCAGCGGCCTGGTCAGCGGCCGGACCGCACCGGTGATCAGGATCGTCCGGTGGCCCGCCGCCTTGTGCTCGCGGATCCGTCGGACGGCCGCGCCGCTGAGGCGTTCCAGTACGTGCTCGGCGAGCAGTTCGTCGACGATCCGGTTCAGCTCTTCCAGGTCGGCGCCTTCGTAGCGACGGTAGATCGTCCGCAGGAAGGTGCCGCGGTCCTTGCGCTCGGCCGAAATCAGCTTCGGCAGCTTGCGGAGCATCGCGCCGATCTCGCCGGCCCGCTGGTGGCTGTCGAGCTCCGGCAGCCGCATCCACAGGTAGGTCTCGATCACGTTCGACGACAGCAGTGTGCCGTCCATGTCGAACGCCGCGATGATCTCGGCGTCGTCAGACGGCTCCACCCTCTTCAAGGTGCCAGCGGACTCGGCCAGCGCCTTGTTCCGCTTCTTCCGTACTACGTCCAGCCGGCGCAGCGAGTCCGTCACGCTCGGGCAATGCACTTCCTGCAGGTAGTGCTGCCAGTCGACGATCGAGGTGTCGCACCAGAACTTCTCCCGGTCGTCCCCCTCGAGCGCGTTGTGCAGGGCGAGCACGTTGTCGTCGATGAACTGCAGTTCCGCCTGCGCGTACTCGGAGTACAGGTCCATGTAGCGGCGGAGGAAGTCGAGGCGGCGCTTCTGGACGTCGAGTTCCCGCGCGTACTTGCGGACCCGTTCGCTCCGCGGCACCGTCGTGATGATCCGGTCGGCGACCTTGTGCGCCTTCTCGCCGTACCGCAGCATGCTCTCGACCGAGTCGCCGCCGGGGAACTTCCAGACCGGCAGCCGGACGGCGCCCCGCTCGCCCAGGTCGAACGGGTGCTTGGAGAAGTACGCGCGCACGCCGGCGTACAACTGCTCGAAGGTCAACGGGTTCCGGGCGCCGGAACTGACGTGGTAGTACTCCGGCTTCGACAGCTCCGGCTCGGTCGCCATCACCGCGCAGATCGCGCCGACCACGTGGTCGACCGGGATGATCTCGACCACCGAGTCCGGGCTGGCCGGGAACTCCGGCAGCTCGCCGCGGCCGTACGCCAGGATCAGCGGCTCGGCCATCTTGAAGCCCTCGATCCAGCCCGGGTGCGGGCTCTGCACCGCGGACTCGATGATGGCCGGCCGGACGATCGAGGTCGGCAGCCTGGCCGCGAACTCCTCGACTACCCGCTCGCCGAGCGCCTTGGTGAACGTGTAGCAGTCGGTCCAGCCGAGGCTGCGGGCCCGCTCGGTGCCGGTCTCGACCAGCTTCTTCGCGACCCACTCGGTACGCCGACGCTCGGTGTCGGCCGCCGCGGTCAGGTGACCGGCCCGGCGGTGCAGCTTCTCCGACTCCTTGCGGAACTTGATCAGCATCGCGGCGCTGCGCGACGTCTCCTCGATCCGGGCCTTCATCGCCATCCCGGCCTCCGCCTCGGTCCGCCAGTCGACGTTGTGGTCGACCGGGGCCTCGGGGATCGCGCCGCGGCGGCGGCCGGCGGTGTAGGCGGTGGAGATGTGGACGTAATGGACCTCGCGGCCCGTTTCGACGATCCGCTCGAGGAGGCTCTTCGTGCCGAGAACGTTGGTGGTGAACGCCTCGTGGATCGGCGGGTCGAAGCTCACGTCACCGGCGCAGTGCACGACGATGTCGAGATCCTTCGGCAACTCCGGTACGGCGGACAGGTCGCCCTCGACGACCTCGACCCGGGCGGCGGTCAGCGCGTCCGCGTCGGCGTACGGGGTGCCCTCGCCGTAGAACGGCTTGAAGATGTCCTTCTTCAGCATCTGGGCCATCCGGGCGGTGCCGGTGAGCGAGCCCTTCGGCCGGATGATCGCGACCACGGTGGTGTCCGGCAGCTCGCCGATCATCCGGTGCAGCAGGGCCTCACCGACGAATCCGGTGACACCGGTGACCAGGACCTTCTTGCCTGCCAGCTTGTCGGCAAGACTCACTTGTCGCCTCCACGGGTGAGTTCGAGTGCCTCGGTCAGGGTGAACGCGCCGGCGTACAGGGCCTTGCCGACGATGACGCCCTCGACGCCCTCACTCACCAGAGTGCTGAGGGCGCGCAAATCCTCCAGGCTGGAGACGCCGCCGGAGGCGATGATCGGCTTGTCGGTGCGCGCGCAGAGATCGCGGTACAGGTCGAGGTTCGGCCCTTGGAGCATGCCGTCCTTCGTCACGTCGGTGACGACGTACCGCTCGCAACCGGCGGCTTCGAGCCGCTCGAGCACCTCGTAGAGGTCGCCGCCCTCCTTGGTCCAGCCGCGGGCCGCCAGCGTGCGGCCGCGCACGTCCAGGCCGATCGCGATCCGGTCGCCGTAGGTGTTGATGATCCGGTCGCACCACTCCGGGTCTTCCAGTGCGGCCGTGCCGATGTTGACCCGGCGCGCGCCCGTGTCGAGCGCCGCCTTGAGCGAGTCGTCGTCGCGGATCCCGCCGGACAGTTCCACCTGGACGTCGAGCTTGCCGGTCACGTCGGCGAGTAGTTCGCGGTTGCTGCCGCGCCCGAAGGCGGCGTCCAGGTCGACCAGGTGGATCCACTCCGCCCCGGCGTCCTGCCAGGCCAGCGCGGCGGCCAGCGGGTCGCCGTACGAGGTCTCACTGCCGGCTTCACCCTGCACCAGCCGAACAGCCTGCCCATCCGCCACATCCACGGCAGGAAGCAGCACCAGGTTCCCGGACCGGGGTGGTGGGGTGGCGGAAGAGTCGGGCCCGGACCGGGGCGGTGGGGTGGGGGAAGAGTCGGGCCCAGACCGGGGCGGTGGGGTGGGGGATGAGTCGGGCAGAGCCATGGGCCACACCCTAGATGCCCAAGAAGGCTCGCCCGTAACCAGCTTCCCCGCTGAGTCGTTGAGATCCAATCTGTCTCAGCAATACCAGCACGACAACTGGTCTGCCCTTGGTGACGGCCGGTCTACGCTCTGTTCGATGGTCACTCTCGAAGAACTGTCGAGCGATCCGCACCCCGTGCTGGCTGAGCTCCGGCCGGTCGGCTGGGTGGACGCGTTGGGCGGCTGGGTGGTGAGCAGTCGCGAGTTGGCGCTGCGGGTGATGCGCGATCCTTCGACCTTCACCGTGGACGATCCGCGCTTCTCCACCGCCCAGGTTGTCGGCCCTTCGATGCTCTCCCTCGACGACTCCGCACACGCCGAGCACCGGGCGCCGTTCGAGCACCCCTTCAGCCTGGCCCAGACCCGGGCCCGCTTCACCACCTTCGTCGAGGAGGAGACCGATCGCCTGCTCTCCTCGATTCGCCAGCTCGGCTCGGCCGACCTCCGCCGTACCGTCGCGGGCCCGCTGTCTGTTGCGGTGGTCGCCTACTCGCTCGGACTGCCGCCGACCTCGGCCGCGACCGTGCTCGAGTGGTACGAGGCAATCTCGACCTCCGTCACCGGCGTCTCCGCGGGTCATCCGGTCACCGCCGAAGGTGCCGCCGCCTTCGCGCTGCTCCACAAACATGTTGCCGGTGGCATCGATCGGTCCGACTCGCTGATCGCGGAAGCAGCTCACGCGGGGCTCGACACGGATGACGTGGTGGCGAACGCCGCAGTACTGATGTTCGGCGGCATCGAGACGACCGAGGGCATGATCACCAACGCCCTCTGGCACCTGCTCACCAATCGTTCGCAACTCGGCCTCGTCCTCGCCGACCCCACCCTGCTGCCGAACGCGATCGAGGAATCCCTCCGCCTCGAACCAGCCGCCGCCGTGGTCGACCGCTATGCCACCCGAGACGCCGAACTGGCCGGCGCCACCATCCGCCGGGGCGACCTTGTCACCGTCTCCCTCGCCGGCGCCGGCCGAGACCCGGAGGTCTTCCCCGATCCCGACAGCTACGACGTACGCCGGTCCAACGCGCGCCGCCATCTCGCCTTCGCCAGCGGTCCACACATCTGCCTCGGCATGCACCTCGCCCGCCTGGAGGCCGTCACCGCCCTGACCGCACTCCTCCAACTCCCCGACCTCAAGCTGGCCGCCGGCTCTCCCCCACCCCACGGCCTCGTCTTCCGCAAACCCCCAGCCGTCAACGCGACCTGGACGCCTTAGGGCCGACGAAGAATCAGCAGGCCCGCCGGAAACGCGGGCACCGCCCGGTCGGGATCGGCGACCGCATCACGCTCGAACTCCGCGAACCCGGCCTCCATCTCCTCCGGCGCAAGGTGCTCGAAGGTCGAGATCGCCCGAAGCTTAAGCCGTTCGTACGTCGCCCGCACGGTGCGCGGCTCCGTCACGTCGACCCAGACCGGCTCCGGATCGGCGACCAGCCCGGCCTGCTCTACCAGGGCGCGGACCTGTTCGAGCGGCAGATACATCTCGGCATCCACCTGACGCGCGGACGGAAAGTACCGGTACCACCAGAGATCCGGCATCAGGTCGCCCAACTGTGTCCGGAGCAACACGATCCCTCCAGGTCGCAGTACCCGCCTGAGCTCACGAAGCGCCTGCAGTTGATCGACGAAGTGGTGGAACGACAAGAACAGCAGCGCCAGGTCGCACGAATCATCAGGCAGCGGAATCGCCTCAGCTGCCCCTTCGAGGTAGGTCACGTCGGGATGTGCAGCCGCGCCGACCGCGATCTCCAGCATGCGCGCCGAGGGTTCGA
>NZ_DASRXP010000446.1:0-3471 GCF_035687465.1 Kribbella sp. | reverse complement strand
CTGCCGTTGCGCCAACTGCGTGACCTCGGCCAAGCCAGACTGCCGAGCTGGTTCGAGATCCTCTCGATCGCGGTGATCATGGCGGTGATCCTGTTCGGCGCGGCGTATGCGCTGGACCTGAAGGACGCCTGGTCGTTCGTGCTCTGCCTGCTCTTCTACGCGGGCGTGATCGCCGCGATGTTCCGGACCGGCACGCTGAGCTGGTTCAGCCATGTCGCACAGCGGAACAAAAAGGTGCTGACGCTCGCGGCCTTCGTGGTGGCGTTCTTCTTCCCGTTCACCCAGAACGGCTCGGACGCCAACATGTCGATCGCCACCCAGGTGCTGATCTTCGCGGCCACCGCGATGGGCCTGAACATCGTGGTCGGTCTGGCCGGTCTGCTGGACCTCGGCTACATCGCGTTCCTCGGCTCCGGCGCGTACGTCGCGGCGATGCTGTCCGAGTCCGCCTTTGCGACCATCAACTGGCATCCGCCGTTCCCGGTGGTCGTGCTGATCGGCGCGGGTGTGGCGGCGACCCTGGGCCTGATCATCGGTTCGCCGACGCTACGGGTCTCGGGTGACTATCTGGCGATCGTGACGCTGGGCTTCGGTGAGATCTTCCGGTTGGCGATGTTCAACCTGGACGGCACCAACGGCCCGCTGCTCACCAACGGCCCGAACGGTATCCCGGCCATCCCGGAACTGACCATCGGCAGCTTCAACTTCGGTGACCCGCACACCGTCGCCGGGATCGAGCTGGGCAGGTTCTCGAACTACTACTTCCTGCTGCTGATCCTGCTCGGCTTCATCATCCTGGTCTTCTCCCGGCTGAACGACAGCCGGATCGGCCGGGGCTGGGTGGCGATCCGCGAGGACGAGAAGGCCGCCGAGGCGATGGGCGTGAACGTCTTCGGGCTGAAGCTGCTGGCGTTCGCGATCGGTGCGTTCCTGGCCGGTATGGCCGGCACCATCAAGGCCCACCAGGACGTTGCCGTCAGCCCCGGTCAGTACATCTTCCTGGAATCGGCCTTCCTGCTGGCGGCGATCGTGCTGGGCGGGATGGGTACCATCGCCGGAGTGTTGCTCGGTGCAACGATCCTGAAGCTGCTGCCGGAGAAGCTGCGGTTCTTCTCGGAGTACCGGCTGCTGTTGTTCGGTCTGCTGCTGATCGTCATGATGCGGTTCCGGCCCGAGGGCCTGGTCGCGAGCAGACGGCGGCAGCTCGAGTTCCACGAAGAGGACGAGGAGCTCGCGGTGGCTGTCGAGAGCGAACTGGTCGAGGAGGCGAAATGACCGTTACGGACGCGGTACCCAGCGCGGCACCGACCTTCGGCCAGCCGGTCCTGGAAGCCTCCGGTGTGACCATGCGGTTCGGTGGTCTGCTGGCGGTGAGCGATGTCAACCTGAGCGTGCGGGAAGGCGAGATCGTCGGTCTGATCGGCCCGAACGGGGCCGGCAAGACGACGTTCTTCAACTGCCTGACCGGTCTCTACAAGCCGACCGGCGGTCAGGTCCGGTTCGCCGGCGCGCCGCTGGCGCCGAAGCCGCGGGCAGTCGTCCGGGCCGGGATGGCGCGAACCTTCCAGAACATCAGGTTGTTCGCAAACATGACTGCGCTGGAGAACGTGATGGTCGGGCGGTACTGCCGGACCAGCTCGGGCGCGATCACCTCCGTCCTTCGGGGCCCGAAGTTCCGCCGCGAAGAGGCGGCCACCAGGGCCAGGGCGCAGGAGTTGCTGGAGTTCGTCGGCCTCGGCAAGTCCTCCGAGCACCTCGCCCGGAACATGCCGTACGGCGACCAGCGGCGACTCGAGATCGCCAGAGCACTGGCCACCGACCCGAAGCTCATCCTGCTGGACGAGCCGACGGCCGGGATGAACCCGCAGGAGACCCGGCAGGCAAGCGACCTGATCTTCAAGATCCGGGACTCGGGTCTGTCGGTGGTCGTGATCGAGCACGACATGCGCTTCATCTTCAACCTCTGCGACCGGGTGCTCTGCCTGGTCCGCGGCGAGGCGCTGGTCGAGGGCACGCCGGCCGAGGTGCAGTCCGACCCGCGGGTGATCGAGGCTTACATCGGCACCGGCGAGGACGACGACGAGGACGAGCCTGCCGTGGTGCGGGACGTCGTCCGCGAGGAGGACGAGTCATGACCGCGATGCTCGAGGTCAAGGACCTGGAAGTTGCCTACGGCAAGATCGTCGCGGTGAAGCGGATCAGCTTCAGCGTCGAGCAGGGGCAGGTGGTGTCGCTGATCGGCACCAACGGCGCCGGTAAGACGACCACGCTGCGGACCATCTCGGGCCTGCTCCGGCCGACGCATGGCGAGATCCTGTTCCAGGGTCAGCGGATCGACAAGACGCCGGCGCACGACATCGTCACGATGGGGCTGGCACATTCGCCCGAGGGCCGGCGGATCTTCCCCCGGCTGTCGGTCGAGGAGAACCTGCGGCTGGGCGCGTTCACCCGCAACGACCATGCGGCGGTCCGCGCCGACCTGGACGCGGCGTACGACCTGTTCCCGATCCTGGGGGAGCGGCGCAAGCAGCCGGCCGGGACATTCTCCGGTGGTGAGCAGCAGATGCTCGCGATGGGGCGGGCGATGATGAGCAAGCCCAAGCTGCTGATGCTGGACGAGCCGTCGATGGGGCTGTCACCGATCATGATGAAGAGGATCATGTCGACGGTGACGGAGCTGCAGCGGCAGGGTACGACGATCCTGCTGGTCGAGCAGAACGCCCAGGCGGCACTGAAGCGTGCCGACTACGGGTATGTGCTCGAGGTCGGCCAGATCGTACTGCAGGGCAGCGGACGGGAGCTCCTGGTCAACGACGAGGTCCGCAAGGCCTACCTCGGCGAAGACTGACACCGCAACAATTTCACGACAAGGAGCCCCGGCCGACCACGGCCGGGGCTCCTTGCTTTTAGCAACAGCCTGTACTGCGGTGGGTGCCCCTCGCCGTCGCCGGGAGCCCAGACGCCGGCGCCCCCCGAGGTCGCGTTCATTCGCCCCCTTTTGACCGCTTGCCGGCGTCACTCGGACCGCCGGCCCGCACCGGCGGTCAAAAGGGGGCGAATGAACGCAGGTGGTGGGGGCCTCCGTTGGGTGTCAGCGGCGGATTACTACGAGGAGTTGGACTAGTAGGGGAGCGACGATCAGGGCGGGGAGGAGGTCGGCTACCGCGATCTGCTTGATCTTCAGGAGGCGGAGGGCCACGCCGATCAGGAGGAGTCCGCCGGTGGCGCCCAGAGCGGTGACGTGGGCGTCGGGGAGGATGTCGCCGAGGACCGCGCCGACAGCCGTCATCAGGCCCTGGACGACGAGGACGACGACCGCGGAGGCGGCGACGCCCCAGCCCAGGGAGGCGGCGAAGGCGATCGAGGCGAAGCCGTCCAGGACCGACTTCAGGAACAACAGATCGGCGCCCCGGCCGAGGCCGTCCGACAGCGCGCCGAGGAAGGTCAGCGGGCCGACGCAGAACACCATCG
>NZ_DASRXP010000445.1:0-11136 GCF_035687465.1 Kribbella sp. | reverse complement strand
CCCGAAGGCGGCTCCGACGCCCAGCGTGGAACTCATGATCGCGATGGACGGGATCACGCGGGCCGGTGGCAGTTCGTCGCGCAGGATGCTGATGCCGAGCGGGATGACGGCGACCGCCGCGCCCTGGAACGCGCGGCCCGTGATCAGGACCGGCAGGTCGGAGCTGATCGCACAGAGCAGGGATCCGAGCACCATGGAGCCGAGCGCGATCAGGAGGACCCGGCGCTTGCCGTACATGTCACCCGCCCGGCCCAGCAGCGGGACGAACACGGCCCCGGTCAGCAGCGTCACCGTGACGAGCCAGCTCACGTCGGCCGGATTGCTGTGGGTGAGCTCGGGCAACTGGGGCAACAGCGGCACCACGAGCGTCTGCATCACCGAGACGAGCACACCGCAGGAGGCGAGCGCGGCAAGAATCAGGCGTGGGTGAGCGGCGGGCCGGACAGTCAAGAAGGGTCCTCACAAGAGAACCCCGCGGTGGAGCGGCCGCGGGGTGAACAAACGTTTACTCCGCTAGCTTAGACGTCCGTTCACCTCGGTCGCCAGCCGATCCGCGCGTTGGCCGGTCCGCACAGAAAACCGGGCCCGGTGTTGCTCTGGGTGAGCAACCCGGGCCCGGGTGAGGGTCGGACCCGGGGCGCTCGGGGGGTGGGAGCGCGCCGGGTCCGATCTACGGTCCGCTGCGGTGGGGGGAGGCGTCAGCGAACCGGGCCTGTGACCAGTTCGATCGTTTCGGTGTGGTGCTGTCCGGCGGTGTCGGTCCAGGTCACCGAGACCTTGTCGCCGACCTTGTGCTGACCGAGCACCGTGGAGAGCGTGTCCGGCGAGGTGATGGTGGTGCCGTCGACCGCGGTGATGACGTCACCGGCCGCGAGGCCCGCCTTGGCCGCGTTGCCACCGGCGACCACGTCGCTGACCTCCGCACCCTCGGCGCCGGCGGTGTTTGTGGCGAGTACCGAGACTCCGAGGATCGCGTCGGTGCCGATGTGGATGGTCGAGGAGGCGTTACCGGCCTCGATCTCGTCCGCGATCTGCAGTGCGGTGTTGATCGGCACCGCATAACCCTCGGCCGTCGGCTGCGGCTGCTGCTGGCCTTGTCCCTGACCCTGTCCCTGCTCGCCGGAGCCCGGGCCGAAGCCGGGACCGGTGGCGGTCAGGACGGTGCTCACGCCGCTGCCGGTCGTGCTGAAGGAAGCCTGGCCGGGCCCGCCCTGGCCACCGCTGCTGGTCGAGCCGGCGGTGTCGACACCGATCACCTGGCCGTTCGCGTTCACCAGCGGACCACCTGAGTAACCCGCCACGATCGCGGCGTCGGTCTGGATCAAGCCGGTCAGGTTCTCCGGGTTGGCACCGGACTCGTCGGTCGCGGTGATCGCCTGGTTCAGACCAGTCACCTGGCCGGGTGCGTAGCTCGGCTCGCCGCCGTCGCCGCCCGCGTTGCCGACGCCGACCACCTGGTCGCCGATCGCGACTGAGTTGGAGTCGCCGGTGGTCACGGTCTGCAGGCCGGAAGCATCCTGCAGTTGCAGGACGGCGATGTCGGCCGTCTCGTCGTACCCGACGACGCTGGCCTTGTAGGTCTTGCCGTTGCCGACGTCGGTCACCGAGATCGAGGTCGCACCCTCGATCACGTGGTGGTTGGTGAGCACCTTACCGTCGGACGTCAGCACCATCCCGGTACCGGCTGCCTGGGCTCCCTCGAAGCCCAGCACCGTGTTCACGTCCACGAGACCCGGGGAGACTTGGGCGGCCACGGACGCCGGGTTCATCACTGTCGACGCCGTGGTCGAGCTGTTCGGGCCGGACTGCTGGTCGATCCCGTAGGCGACCCCGCCGGCGACCAGAGCCGTCGCGAGCCCGAGCCCGCCGATCAGCATCGGCATCCGCCTGCGGCGCTTCGGCGGCTGAGGCATGAAGTGCGCCCCGTGCTGCTGCGCGGCCCACTGGTGAGTCCCGTACGGCGCCTGCGGATACCCGTACGGCGGATACCCCGGCTGCTGATATCCCTGCTGCCCGAAATAGCCCGGCTGCGCCTGCCCCGGCTGTCCGGGCTGCGCCGGACCTTGCGGTGCGGCTGATGCCGGAGCTTGCGGCTCGGCGGACGCCTGCCAGGGCTGGGCCTGGGGGGCGGAAGTTTGTGGTGTCCCGGTCTGCGGTGCCGCGGGCTCCGGGTTCTGTGCCGGCTGCTGCGGTACTGCGGCCTGCGGACCCTGCTGCGCCGGGTCCTGCTGCTCTGGCGTTCCCTCGTTCTCGTTCATTCCCGTTTACCCTCCTAGGCCCTTCCCTCTCTGTTATCGAGTAGACCTCGTCAGTCTGAGAACTCCATCGACTCAACCGATGAATCACCTGAGAATCCACCGTGTCCCAGCACACACCGCCGACGAGACGTCCGAAAAGCACCAGGTGCCCGGGGCAACGACCCCCTGCCAGCAGGTAGACCGGCACCGAACGCCCGGCTCAGGTGCTTACGACTGCGCCAGCAGGAACTCGTCGATCAACGCGTTCACCTCGGCCGGGCACTCCAGCGCCGCGAGATGCGCAGCCCCTTCCAGTACGACGAATCGCGCGCCAGGAATCGCCTCCGCCATCACCCGGGTCTCCGCCACTGGGAACGTCGCATCCTCGATCCCGGCGACCACCAGCACCGGCGTCCGGATCCGGCCGAACAACTCCCGCTGGTCCGGTCGGTGCGGAACCACACTGAGCACCGCGTGGCGACCCGAGTCGATCGCGACCCGGCGTACGGAATCGTTGACTGCGGCAACGACCTCGGGTTTGGTGCGCCGCGCGGTCGGGCCGAGGAACGCGTCGATCACCGGTTTGACCAACGGGCCGCGGATGCCGCGCAAGAGCTGGGCGGACCTGGCGAGCAGCGGGTACTCGAGACGATGACGAAGACCCGCCGGTGACGCCGTCGCGTTCATCAGGACGGAGATCCCGACCCGGTCCGGGTAGAGCGCGGCAAAGGTGCCGCCGATCATGCCGCCCCAGGAGTTGCCGATCAGGTGGGTCCGCTCGAGACCCAGCGCATCCAGGATCTCCACAATCACCGCAGCGCACTGGTCGAAGGTGAACGGCTTGGTCAGCGGACTGCTCGCGCCATGACCGGGAGGATCCACCAACACGACCCGGAACCTGGCGGCGAAGTGGTCAACCTGCCCAGCCCAGAGCATGCCGTCCATCAGCAGGCTCGGCCAGAACAGCATCGCCGGGCCGGATCCACCGACTCGCAAGCGAATCCGGCCGAGCACGGTGTCGACGTACCGATCCTCCATCAGGGTCCTATCCACGGAGAGAGCTGATGGCGTCGGCGAGAAGGTCGATGCCTTCAGCAACTTCTCGTTCGGTCAGGCCGCCGTACCCGAAGACCAGGCCTTCGGGGCCTGAACCGCCCACCCAGTAGGGCTGCAGGCCGTAGACGCCGAGGCCTCGTTCCAGCGCAGCCCTCGTCACAGCGCTCTCGGACAGATCCGGCGGCAGCCAGACCATCACGTGCAGCCCGGCCGAAACTCCGATCGGCTCGAAGTCCGGCAGCCGCTCCCCCAGCCTCTCCACCAGCAGGTCGCGCAACCGCCGGTACCGCGGCCGCATCCGGCGAAGGTGCCGGTCGAACTCCCCACGCGCCACGAAGTCGGCGAAGGTCAACTGGTCCAGCACAGCCGAACCGCGGTCGTCCACGATCTTCGCCGCTGCCATCGGCTCGACCAGTCGCCCCGGCAGGATCAACCAGCCGAGCCGGAGCCCCGGCGCCAGCGTCTTGCTTGCTGTCCCCGCATAGACCACCCGGTCCGGCGCCAGTCCCTGCATCGCACCGATCGGCTCACGGTCGTACCGGTACTCCGCGTCGTAGTCGTCCTCGATGATCAACGCGTCGCGCTCGGCCGCCCAGGCCACCAACGCCGCCCGCGTCTCCGCCGACGTGACCGCCCCAGTCGGGAACTGATGAGCAGCAGTCACCAGTACTACGTCCGCTCCCGACCGCGCGAGTGCCTCCACATCAAGCCCCGACTCGAGGACCGGGATCCCGACAGACTCGAGTCCCGCAGCGGCGGCGACATCGCGGAGTTCGTTGTCGGACGGATCCTCGATGGCCAGCCGGCGGAAACCGGACGCGGCCAGCACCTGCAGGAGCAACCGCGATCCCTGCGCGAAGCCGTTGCAGATCAACATGTCCTCGGCGCGCGCCGACGTACCGCGGACCCGGTTGAGGTAGTCCGCCAGCGCCACCCGAAGCTCGTCCGCGCCCCGGCCGTCCAGATAGGCGAAGCTCAGGTGTGGGGTCTCGTTCAGCACCCGCCGGATCGACCGCAACCACGCGGCCCGCGGGAACTGCGAGACATCGGGACGGCTGTACTTGAAGTCGATCTTCGGTGGACCGGTCGACTGGGTGCGCGCCTCGTCGGCTAGAGGAGTCCGGGCAGCGGCGGGAGCGACCTGGGTGTAACCACCGGTCCGGCTGACAAGGTAGCCCTCGGCGACCAACTGCTGATACGCCTCGACCACGACACCTCTGGACAGGCCGAGATCGTTCGCCAGCGCGCGAGTGGACGGCATCACCGTGTCGGACCTGAGCAGCCCCTGCCGGATCCGCTCCCGGATCCCGCCCTCGAGTTGCTGGTGCAGCGGCACCGGACCGTCCCGCCGGAGCTCGACCAGCAGCTCCCCGGCGCCCGAATTGGTCCTGGATCGGCTCACGAAACTGGACCTTACCGGAGTACCGCTTCGCTGTCAGGCTCGTAAGCACCACCACCTGATCGAGGAGCGACACGATGACAAGCACCCTTCCGCAGCCGGCCACTCTGGCACTGTTGCACGCCAGCGACCCCGGCTACGACGAGGCCCGGACCGTCTGGAACGCGATGGTCGACCGCCGCCCGGCCGTGGTCGCCAAGTGCCACTGCACCGAGGACGTCGCCGCGGCCGTGCGCTACGCCCGGACCAACGACCTTGAGATCGGCGTGCGCTGCGGCGGTCACAACATCGCCGGGCTGGCGGTCCCGGACGGCGGCCTGATGATCGACCTGACCCCGATGAACGAGGTCCGCGTCGATCCCGACCGGCAGCTGGCCTGGGTCCAGGGTGGGGCTTTGCTGGGTGAGCTGGATCGCGCCGCGCAGAAGTTCGGCCTCGCGACGACGGCGGGGAACGTCTCGCACACGGGTGTCGGCGGTCTGACGCTCGGCGGCGGAATGGGCTGGCTTGCCCGGCAGTTCGGCCTCGCCTGCGACAACGTCGCGTCGTACCAGCTGGTGACGGCGGACGGCGAGGTCGTGCGGGCGAGCGCCACGGAGAACCCGGACCTGTTCTGGGGATTGCGCGGCGGGGGCGGGAACTTCGGCATCGTCACCGAGTTCGAGTTCCGGCTGCACCACGTCGGCACCCGCGCGCTCGTGGCTGACTTCACCTATCCCGTGGACGAGGGCTTCGACGTACTGCGCGGCTGGCGCGAACTGAATGCGGTCGCACCCCGCCAGGCGACCTTCACCGCGAGCATCAAGGGTGACAGTTTGAGCGTCGGGTTCGCCTGGGTCGGCGATCCGGCCGAGACCACCGAGTTGCTGCAGAGCTTCCGCGACCTGGGCACAGTCGTTGCCGAGAGCATCGAAGAGCTGTCCTACCTGACCTTGCAGAGCCGGGATGACAGCATCCAGGGCCACCGGTACCGCCGCTACTGGAAGGGCCACTACTTCAAGCAGTTGACGGACGACGCCATCCGGGCGCTGCTGCGGAACCCCGGGGTCGGCGCGAGTCTCCAGGCCTACGGCGGCGCGATCGCCGACGTACCGGACACCGAAGCCGCGTTCAGCCACCGCGACACGCTCTTCGAGTTCGTCACCGCCACCCGCTGGGAGGACCCGGCCGACGACGCCGCCCGCATCGCCACCATCCGCGACTACGCCGCCTCACTCGACCAGTACGCCGGCGGCGCCTACCTCAACACCCTGAACGGCGAAACCATCAAGCGAGCCTTCCCGCCCGCGAAACTGGCCCGCCTCACCGACCTCAAGACCGCCTACGACCCGACCAACATCTTCCACCTGAACCAGAACATCCGGCCGGCTAGCTAACTGCCGCGGACAAGCGGCTGATCAAGGTCTGAGTGTGCGCGACCAACTCCGGCGGCGACTGCACCTCGAAGTCGTAGCCGAGGACGCCGATGTAGAGGAGCAGTTCGTCCAGCGAGTTCGAGCCGGTCTCGACGGTGCAACTGGACTCGTCGACTGCCTCGACGGTGCCGACGGTGTTGCCGATCCGATCGGCGATCTGCTCGGCAGGGGCCCGGACCAGGAAGCGTGCCTGGTAGCGATAGGCCCGCCAGGCCACCCCGCTCATGGTCTGATCGAGCTCCGGCGGCTGCCGCGGGGTGAACCGGGGACCGGTCGGGATCCGTGGGGTCAGCCGGTCGAGGCGGAAGGTTCGCCAGTCGTCACGGTCCAGGTCCCAACCGACCAGGTACCACCTCCGCCCGGTGTGCACGAGGCGATGCGGCTCCGTCGTACGGACACTCGTCGTACCGTCGTGGCTCCGGTAGTCGAACCGGAGGCGCTGGTGATCGCGACAGGCTGCGGCGACGGCCAGCAGGACGTCCGGCTCGACTGTGGCTCCGACGGTCGGCGGCACGGCCACTGACTGCAACAGCTTCACCCGATGCCGGAGCCGGGACGGCAGCACCTGCTCCAGCTTGGTCAACGCCCGGACGGACGACTCCTCGATCCCCGCGACGCTCCCGGTCGCGGACGACCGCAGTCCGATCGCGACAGCGACTGCTTCTTCATCGTCCAGCAGCAGCGGCGGCAGCGAGGCCCCGGCACCCAGGCGATAGCCGGCCACCCCAGGAACAGCCTCGACGGGATAGCCGAGGTTGCGCAGCTTGTCGACGTCCCGGCGGACAGTCCGTACGCCGACACCGAGCTCACCGGCCAAGGCGGCTCCACTCCAGTCCTTGGGCGACTGCAGCAACGAGAGCAGTTTCAGGAGTCTCGCGGAGGTTTCCAGCATGAAGGGAAGTCTGCCATCCAGTTAGGACTAAAGCTGTCCTAACCAGGTGACATTCTCGAAGCATGATCAAGCCATTTCGCCTCGAGATTCCGCAGAGCACACTCGACGACCTCCAGCGGAGGCTGGACGACAGCAGACTGCCGGCGCCCCTGCCCGGTGATGACTGGGACACCGGGGTGCCTGTTGCCTGGCTGAGTGAATTGGTCGAGTACTGGCGGACCGGCTACGACTGGCGGGCCGTGGAGAAGCAGCTCAACGACATCCCGCAGTACACGACCGTCATCGACGGGCAACAGATCCACTTTCTGCACGTGAGGTCCGCCGAGCCGGACGCGTTGCCGTTGATCCTGACGCACGGCTGGCCAGGCTCGTTCGTGGAGTTCCTGGACCTGATCGGCCCGCTGACCGATCCGCGGGCACACGGTGGGAACGCGGCTGACGCGTTCCATCTGGTGATCCCGTCGATCCCTGGCTTCGGGTTCTCCAGTCCGGTCAGCGAGGCCGGCTGGACCAGCGACCGGATCGGCAGGGCCTGGGCGGAGCTGATGAACCGCCTCGGCTACGACCGGTACGGCGTTCAGGGTGGTGACCTCGGAGCGTCGATCTCACCGGAGGTGGCGCGGGCCGATCGCGAGCACGTCGTCGGGGTGCACGCGAACGGCGGGCCCGCGCCGATGCCGCCGTACCCGCTGCCGGCCGAGGAACTGGCTCAGCTGACGCCGATCGAGCAGGACCGGATCGCGCGGATGAACGCGTTCATGCAGGAGGAGTTCGGCTACATCGCGATCCAGTCGACCAGGCCGCAGACGCTCGGCTACGGGCTGGTCGATTCGCCGGTCGGTCAACTGGCCTGGATCATGGACAAGTTCCGCGAGTGGACGTACCCGCGTACTACGTTGCCTGATGCAATCATCGACCGGGACCGGCTGCTCACCAACGTGATGATCTACTGGCTGACCGGCACCGCGGGATCCGCGGCGTACGTCGGCTACGCCCAACGGCCGCCGTGGGGCGTGGCCAAAGAGAACTCGGGCGTCCCGACCGCGGCCCTGATCTTCGCCCACGACATCATCATCCGTCGCTACGTCGAGCAGGAGAACACCATCACCCGCTGGAACGATGTCGACCGGGGCGGTCACTTCGCCGCCCTCGAGGAGCCCGAACTCCTGACCGCCGACGTCCGCGAGTTCTTCCGCGGCCTGCGCTAGTCGATGGAGACGCCGAGGGCGCGCAGGATGCAGGCGCCCTCGGCCAACTGCTGGCGGGCCCGGCGGGCATCGCCGAGAACCGCGCTGGCCCGGCCGAGCGCGAGATGGCTGTGCCCCTGCAGCAGCCAGTCATCGAGCCGCAAAGCCGCGGCGAGCGCCAGCTTCTGGCTCGCGATCACATCCAGCCAGCGACCCGCCTCGCTCAGCCGCGGCTCCAACGCCCAGGCCAGCTCCCAGACCCGCCGGTACTGCTGCGACGCGTACGCGGTCTCGACGGCCAGGAGCTCTTCCCCGCGACCGCCTACCTTGCCCTCAGCAAGTAGTGACTTGCCATCGGCAACTACTGCCGGAACCATCAATGACACGGCCATATCCTAGGGCCGCAATGACCCACCCAGATCACAGAAACGTGACCAGGCAACAACTTTTCGCGGCCGGATCAGCGGCGGGAGGGAACCGAGATCCGGGTCAGGTCGGCGGCGACGACGATCTCGCCGTCGAACTCCGCCGCGGCCTCCTCGTGGAAGCGTTCCGGCTCGGTGTAGCGCTGGGAGAAGTGGGTGAGGACGAGCTTGCGGACACCGCACTCCTGCGCCACCCGGGCAGCCTGTCGAGCGGTCAGGTGACCGAATCTCCGGGCCAAGGTGGACTCGCTGGACAAATAGGTCGACTCGATCACCAGCAGGTCAGCGGAGTCGGCCAGCCGGAACACCCCGTCGCACAACCGGGTGTCCATCACGAACGCGAACCGTTGCCCCGGGCGCGGCTCGGTCACCTGGTCGACCGTTACCGTCCGCCCGTCCACCTCGATCAACCCCGCCTGCTGCAGCCTGCCGACCGCCGGCCCGATCACCCCGTACTGCGCGAGCTGGTCGGGGAGCATCCGCAGACCGTCGGGTTCGATCAACTGGTAGCCGAAGGACTCGATCGAGTGCTCCAGCCGCCTGGCCCACAGCTGGCCGAACGGCCCGACGGACAACAGGCCGTCCTCCTCGATCGGTTCCTCACGGAGCTCGGCCCGCTCGAAGAAGGACGCGGCGTACCGGAGCCGGGTGAAGTAGTCCTGGCCAGATGCCGGGTAGTGCGCGTGGACGGGATGCGGGACGTTGTCGAGCGACAGCCGCTGGATCACACCCGGTACGCCGAGGCAGTGGTCGCCGTGGAAATGCGTGACGCACAACCGGGTGATCGAGCTGGCCGCGACCCCGGCGTACAGCATCTGCCGTTGGGTGCCCTCACCCGGATCGAAGAGGAAGCCCTCGGTGTCCCATCGCAGGAAGTAGCCGTTCTGGCTGCGTTCCCGCGACGCCACCTGACTCCCGGTGCCCAGCACAACCAGTTCGCGCACAGGACTCAGGCTAGACCTCAGGCTGGGACTGCGGCGCTGAACGCTTCGAGGAACTGGTCCAGGTGATGCCGCTCCCAGATCAGCGGCGGCCGGATCTTCAGCACGTTGCCACCCGGCCCGGTCGTACCCACCAGGACCCCGCGCTCGCGGAGCCGCTCGGCGAGAACCGTTGCCGTCAGCCCCGGTACGGCGTCCGGCGGAACCTCGACACCGACCATCAATCCCTGACCCCGAACCCGGACCGACGGGTGCAACCCCGGCGCGAGCCGCGCCAGTCCCGCGGACAGCTCGCCACCGATCCGGCCGGAGCGTTCGACCAGGCTGGTCTGCTCGATCACATCCAGCACCGTCAGCGCGGCAACGCAGGACACCGGGTTGCCGCCGAAGGTACTGAAGTACTCGTCGATCGCGACGAACTCCTCGACGATCTCCCGCCGGGTGATCAGGGCGGCGATCGGATGCCCGTTGCCCATCGGCTTGCCCAGCGTGACGAAGTCGGGAGTCAGGTCGAAGTCCGTGAACCGCCAGAGGTTACGACCGCCCCGGCCGAAGCCCGCCTGCACCTCGTCCGCGAGGAACAGACCGCCCAGCGCGCGGGCCTCGTCCTGCAGACCGCGCAGGAAGCCTCCGGCCGGCGTGAGGATGCCGGCGCTGCTGAACACCGTGTCGACCGCGAGCAACGCCACCTCCTGACCCGCTCGGCGCAGCTCGTCGTACGCCAGCCGGACCCGTCGGCCCGCCTCCACGCCACTCGGCTGCTGCCCATCGGCCTCCAGGTAGGGCGCGTCGAAGGTGGCCACGTGGGCGGGGCGAGCCGAGGGCGGGTAGGTGTTCGTCGACCAGGCGGCCGTTGCCTCACTGACCCCGTGGTACGCGAGATCCGCAACCATCACACCGGATCGGCCCGTGACCACCCTGGCCATTCGCCAGGCCAGGTCGTTGGCCTCGCTGCCGGAGTTCACGAAGATGCAGGTGTCCAAACCAGGTGGCATCGAGGCGGTCAGCCGCTCGGCCAGCTCGACCGCGTGAGGATGCAGGTAGCGCGAGTTGAGGTTCAGGATCGCGGCCTGCCGTGCGATCGCCTGCACCACCGCGGGATGAGCATGCCCGACGACCGGAACGTTGTTGTAGGCATCGAGATAGCGGCGCCCGTCAGCGGTGTGCACCCATGCGCCGGCGGCGCGCACCACCTGCAGCGGTTCCTTGTAGAACAAGGGAGAAAGACGCCCACCCAGCGCAGTACTACGACGCTGCGCCAGCGTCGGATCCGCAACCTGAGAAGAAGCCACCCGGGACGTCCCGCACAACCGGTGGAAGCGGGCCGCCAGGTCGGCCGGTTCCAGCCCGGCCAGCAGATCGAGCCCGTGCCAGCTCCCGGCCACCAGACTCGTGAGGTACTCCTGGTTGTCGGGGTAGAGCGGAGCCCGCCAGGCCGACATGAGCACGCTGGCCGCGAGCCGGGCGACCACCAGCTCACCTATCAGGTCCACCTCGGCAGGCTCCAACGGCAGCACCCGCTGGTAGGCATCGAGAAATGCGCCCGCCGCGGCCCACGGATCGGCGGATTCCCGCAGCAACGAG
>NZ_DASRXP010000444.1:0-3871 GCF_035687465.1 Kribbella sp. | reverse complement strand
CGGCCGGGTCGGTCGAAACCGCGAGCCAGGCTGGTGTGTCGGCGCCTTGGGCAACGGTCAGTGGAGCCGCGTACTCGCTCATCTTGGTGCTCACCCAGCCAGGATGTACTGCGTTCGAGAGGGTGTCCGGCCAGCGCCTCGCGAGGGCGAAGGCCAGCGCGGTCATCACCAGCTTGGAGTCCGCGTACGCCGCATCCGCGGTCCAGTCGTCCTCATGCTGCAGATCATCGAGGCGGATGTTCCCGCGAACGATCGAGTCCGAGCTGACGAACACCAAGCGCTCCGGCTTCGGAAGCAACGCCGTCAGCAGCAGCGGCGCCAGCGCATTGATCTGGAACGTCTGCTCCAGCCCGTCCTCGGTGACGGGGCGGCTCTCGTCCTTGCTGCCCCAGCCCGCGTTGTGCACCACAACCTCGGGCGGTCCGATCCGCAGCAACTCAGCCGCCATTTCCCGAGTCGACCCCAACGACCCTAGATCCCCTCTGACGTACTCCGTGCTGAAGTCTGCGGCGCGAGCGTCGTTGCGGGCGTGCAGGATCACCTGGTGGTCCTGCGCCACCAGGATGCGGGCGATCTCCGCACCGATCCCGTCGTTCGACCCAGTGACCAGGACCCGGCTCATCGTGAGCCGCCCATCGTGACAGGCACCCCGTCGGGCGCGATCAACCGTTGCTCGCCAGGACCTTCGAGAAGGAGTCGCCGGGGGCCGAGCACGGAGGTACCGGCCGCGGAGATGTCGTTCAGCACGATCGGGACGTCGAAACTGAACACCTCCAGGACGGCCTGACCCGCCTGCAGGTACGTCATCAGGAACCCCCGCTGATCGCCGTGATGGCGGATCTCGCCGATCACCTCGAAACCGAACCGGTCCCGCCAGAACGCCAGCGCCGTCGGGAGATCCGCCACGGTGAAGGCCACATGGTCGAACCGTGGCACCTCACCCGGCACCTGCGCGGCCTCGGCCGCCGCGAGTTCCGGTGACGAGATCTTCTGATAGCTGAGGTTGCCCTGGATGAACTCCAGCCGGGCGCCGTCAGGGTCGAGGAAGAACGCGATCCGGACATCACCGAGCACGTCCATCGGCTGCGAGAGCACAGTCACGCCGGCGCCCTCCAGCCGCTTGATCTGCCGGTCGACGGCTGCGACCTTCATCCCGAGATGCCGGATCCCGCCCTGCAGATCGTCGTTCACCCAGCCGCCTTGATTGCCCTCGGCCCCGACCTCGACGAGCTCGAGGACGACGGTTCCGCGGCTGAGCAACCGGCTGCGACGATCCGGTCGCACTGGGTCGGGAACAGGCTGGAAACCCAACAGATCTTGGTAGAAGTCGAGGGAGCGGGCGAGGTCGCGGCAGCCGATCTCGACCCGGTGCAATCCGGAGGGCACTGAGGGTGGCATGCCCGGAACAGTACCGTGACCGCTCACAGAATGGCAGCCCCGAAGTCTTGACAGCGGTCCGCGACGGGCTGAATCTGTGATCGCTCACAGAAATCCGTGAGCGATCACAGAACCACCTGATCCCGAGGGGCCCATCATGGTTCATTCGATTACCGGACCCACTGCCTTCGATCGCCGCCTCTTCCTTCGCGGCGTCGCCGGAGCAGGCCTGGCGCTAGGCCTGGCCGCCTGTTCCAGCGACGATGACGAGCCGGCCGCGGCAGCGCCCGCCGGTGACCCGGACGCACCGGCCAAGCTGACCTTCTGGACCTGGACGACCGGCATCGACAAGGTCGTCGCGATCTGGAACCAGAAGAACCCGACCCAGCAGGTGACGGTCAGTGCCCAGGCCCAGGGCGAGGAGCTGCTCACCAAGATCGTCACCGCCCACCGGGCCGGCAATCCGCCGGACCTGATCCACGCCGAGTACCAGGCGCTGCCGGTGCTGATCACCAACGGGGTGACAGCGGACCTCAGCGGCCTGGCCACTGAGGTGAAGGGCGCCTTCACCGACGGCACCTGGGGTCTCACCTCGTTCGGCGGCAAGACCTACGCGATCCCGCAGGACATCGGCCCGATGATGTTGTACTACCGGTCCGACCTGTTCGAGCAGCTCGGCCTGACGGTGCCGAAGACCTGGGACGAGTTCGGCGCGCTGGCGGAGCAGGTCCGGAGCAAGGACTCCAAGCGCTATCTGGCCACCTTCTCCTCGGGCGACCCGGGCTGGTTCGCCGGGCTGGCCGAGCAGGCGGGCGCGAACTGGTGGGCCAACGACAACGGCACCTGGACGGTGTCGATCAACGATGAGCCGACGAAGAAGCTCGCGTCGTTCTGGGGTGACCTGGTGAACGCCGGAACGCTGCAGGGCAAGCCGATGTACACGCCGGAGTGGAACAAGGCGATGAGCGACGGCACCCTGTTGGCCTGGCCGAGTGCGATCTGGGGAGCCGGTGTGCTGCAGGGCGTGGCGCCGACCACCAAGGGCAAGTGGTCGATGGTTCCGATGCCGCAGTGGGAGGCGGGGACTCCGGTCACTGGCTTCTGGGGTGGTTCGGCGACCGCGATCGCGGCGAAGTCCAAGCAGTCGGCCCAGGCGCAGAAGTTCGTCAAGTGGCTGAACACCGACCCGGAAGCGCTGGAGGCGTTCGTCTCGTTCGGCGGCATCTATCCGGCCGCGACCGCCGGCCAGACGACGCCCGCGCTGGCCAAGGCCCCGGCGATGATGCCCAACCAGCCGGCGTTCTTCACCGATGCCGCCGCGATCGCGAAGACGGCCCGCGGGTTCACCTGGGCGCCGAACGTGAACGTCACCTACAGCCAGTACAGCGACCTGTTCGCCAAGGCCATCCAGAGCAAGGGCGACTTCGGTGCGGCCGTCGACCAGCTGCAGGCGGCCTCGGTCGCGGACCTGAAGAAGCAGGGCTTCGAGATCAAGGAGTCCTGACGATGGCGGTCCTGGCGGCCAGGCCGGTCAGTAAACCGCGACGGCTTGGGGGCGCGGCGCCGTACGTGCTGCTGGTGCCTGCGCTGGTGTTGCTGGTGCTGTTCCTGATCATCCCGATCGGCTACACCGTCTACCTCAGCCTCCGCGCGTCCCGGGTCACCGGCGGCGGCCTCGGGCTGCGCAAGGAATCGTTCGTCGGCCTGGCGAACTACGTCGGCGCCATCACCGATTCGGCGTATGCGCACTCGGTCGTGCGGATGCTCGGGTACGGCGTCGTCGTGGTGCCGACCATGCTCGGTCTGGCCCTGCTGTTCGCCCTGCTGCTCGACTCACGCGGCGCCCGGCTCAAGTCGTTCACCAGACTCGGCATCTTCCTCCCGTACGCCGTACCCGGGGTGATCGCCTCGCTGTTGTGGGGATTCCTCTACCTGCCGGGGGTCAGCCCGATCCGGGCCGCGTTCGAGGCGGTCGGACTGCCGGCGCCGGACTTCCTCGGCGCCGGCAGCGTGCTCTTCTCGGTCGCGAACATCGGCATCTGGGGTGGAGTCGGGTTCAACATGATCGTGCTCTACACCGCCCTGCGCGGGTTGCCTTCAGAGCTTGACGATGCGGCCAGGGTGGACGGAGCCAGCGAGTTGCAGATCGCGTTGCGGATCAAGGTTCCGCTGATCGCGCCGGCACTGGTGATGACGGGGATCTTCTCGCTGATCGCGTCCCTGCAGGTGTTCAGCGAGCCGTCGACCCTGCAGCCGTTGACCGACTCGATCTCGTTCACCTGGGTGCCGCTGATGACGATCTACCGCGACGCCTTCGTCAACAACGACATCTACACCGCGGCCGCGGCCTCGGTGATGCTCGCCATCGGCACCTTGGCGGTCTCGCTGACGGTGCTGAGCTTCCTGCAGAAGCGTGCGTTCGGGGAGGACCGATGAGTACGACGGCGGTGCTGGAGCGGACCACCCCGAAGCTGCAGTCGGCTGCACGTCCCCG
>NZ_DASRXP010000443.1:0-8622 GCF_035687465.1 Kribbella sp. | reverse complement strand
GGATGCCGTCCTCCGCGATCAGGAGTTCATCGAAGTGCATCTCGACGGCTCCTTCGAGCCCAACGCGATCGAGGAGGTCAGGGAGTCCCCGGACGAGACCGCGATCGAGATGTCCTTGCGTGGCCGGGCCGATCGCGGGATCGCCCTGACCCAGACCGAGCAGGAATGGCTGGTCCGCCGGGAGATCGTCGTCGAACTGCTCGCCGCGCTGCGCATCCCGCACCGCATCGTCACCCTGCACGGGAGGGGATATCAGTGGGCGTGACATCACTGTGGTTCATCGACGCCTGGGCCGTGTACGACGGGGTAGCGTTCGCCTCGCGGAGCGCGCCCGAGATCCGCGGGACCACTCGCGTGGTCGAGGCGGAGACCACCGTGTTCCTCAGCGTGCCGGATCTGGAGCCGATCCCGGTCGGGCGAATCACCACTGGCCTGCGCGCCGCGCGGGCGTCGTACCAGGACGGCTACTTCGACCTCGACGGTACCGAGATCGCCTTCGACACACTCGAGGACATCCGGCAGTCCGTGCGCCGGGCCTACATCGCCTGCGGCCTCGGTCCTGGTGGGGCAGCCACGCCGCCGCGCATCGCGCCCGAGCCAGGTGCACCTACGGCCGGTGGAAGCTACTTCGCCGGTGCGCTGGACCCTGCGGATCTCGAGCCGGACGCGCGGCCGCTGGATGTTGTCCGGCGTCTTCTCGACGAAGAACCTGAGCGCTTGCGACGCGCCGTACAGGCGTTTGGCGAGGGCGTGGTGCTCGATTGGGAGGCAGCCCTGCAGCACCGGTTGCCGGCTACGGAGGATGCGCTCGGCGAGCTGTATGCAGTGTTCGCCGATGCGGGGATCTGGCCGGGGGTCGAAGAGCGGGAGAGGTTCGTCAACGATCACCATCTGTTGGCCGGCATGCATTACCTCACTGAACGGCGGTACAACCCACCGTTGAACCCGTCGCCGCGCCGGTACTCGACCCAGCGTTTGCTCACTGTGGCGCCCTGTCCGAGCCTTCCGTTCCCGGAGCCGTTCAGCCGGTTGTCCGATCCGCTGAAGCTCAGCCTCTGCGACTCGGAGTATCTCTCCTCCGGCGGCCTGGCGAAGGGGGTGCCGGTGTTGCTCGCGGTCATGTTGGTCGGAGTGACCATCGGTGGTCCATCCACCTTCTGGCATGGAGTGGCTCAGGTGTTCGACCACCGGATGAGGTCGGCGATCGATTGGCTGGAACGGCAGTTGCCGCGACCTGTCGTACCGGAGGTAGCCGACCAACTGTTGAACGGATTCGCGCGCAGTTGGTTGCAGGGGCCGCCGCCGGACTTGCCTGGTCCTGCCTCCGCTCCACCGTCCACCGGTCCTTCCGCTGGCCCGTTTGCTCCGGCACCGTCGCCGTCGACCGAGACACCACCTGAACCGGATTGGCTGCAGCAGGTGATAGACGATCCCTGGTTCACGGTTCGGCCGGAAGATCCGCCGCCCACTAGGAGCGCTCCGTGAGCGGCGTCGGGGTAGTAGCCGTGGCTGCGCGGTACGCGGCGGTCGTGGTGGGCGCCGCCTTGCTCGCCGGGACGGCGTTCACGTTGTTCAAGGACGAGCCTCAGGTGAGCGTCGTGGCAGTGATCGCCGGCGCCCTCTTGCTGGTCACGCCGCTGATCGTGGATCGGCTGGAGGCACTGACGATCGGAGCTGACGGCGTCGCCTTGCAGCTGACCAGCCATATCGAGAAGGTGGCGCCGGAGAGTGCCGCGATCTTGAAACAGAACAACCTGACCACCGAGCTCGAGACCTACGCCTACGTCTACAGCAAACTGCCGACTCCCGCGCATCGAGATGCCCGGGTCGAGTTGCTGGACGGGATCCTCGCTGACGTGACCGCGACCGCCAGGAGCCGGAAGTACGACCCGGCTGAGGTCAAGCTGCTGTTCGCCGACGGTACGCCGGTGATGCGGATGCTCGCGTTGGCCCTGATGGAAGGCGATCCACGATTGCTTGACCACGAGGCCTTGCGCTCGGCGGTGCTGACTTCGGCGAGCGGAAACGAGCAGTACCACGGGCTGCTGCTGGCCAAGGCGAACTGGTCCCGGCTGCCCGCGGCGCTCCAGGACGAGTTGAAGGCGGCCATGGAGCAGGACCCCTACATACAGCAGGATCCGGACCGCAAAAACATCGCGGACCGGATCCTGGAGCTGGATCAGGCTGATGAGCCCGACAAGCCTGAAGAGCTTGATAAGGCTGATCAGTCCGATGAGGATGATCAGCCCGACAAGGGTGACCTGCCTCGGTAGTTCTGGATCAGTGGGTGTGCGGCTCGGTGCCGTGTTCGGCTTCGTGGGCCGCGATCTGGGCGCGGACCTCTTCCATGTCGACCGCGCGCAGCTGGCTGATCAGGTCCTCCAGTGCGGCTGCCGGCAGGGCGCCCGGCTGGGAGTAGAGCACGACGCCGTCGCGCACCGCCATCAGTGTCGGGATGGAACTGATCTGGAACGCCTGGGCCAGTTCGACCTGGTCCTCGGTGTCCACCTTGCCGAAGGTGATGTCCTCGTGCGTCTCGGACGACTTCTCGTACACCGGTCCGAACATCTTGCACGGGCCGCACCACTCAGCCCAGAAATCGACCAGGACCAGGCCGTCGGAACCGACCACCTTGTCGAAGTTCTCCTGGGACAGCTCGACCGTTGCCACTACAACCTCCGAAGTTAGACGAATACCCCCACTTCAACAGCCGAGGTCCCGCCAGTGTTCCCGCCGGGCCCCGCACCCCGCCCGCGCAGTACGGGTGCTCAGATCGGGATGTCGACGAAGACCGAGGCGTAATCCTGCACCTCGTCCAGGATCGCGGCCGCGTCCTCCGGGCTGAGATCGGCGCGCTCACGCTCGGCGACGATCATCTGCTGCAGCAGCCGGGTCTCGCCGGCCGTCGCGAGGCCGGTGATCTCCGGGTGGCCGTTCAGCAGCCAGGCTGTGGCGGCCGTCACATACCGCTGCTCGTCGAACGGCCGGTACCACGTGTCGTACGCGTGGGTCTCGCCTTCCTGCCAGTTCCGCCGGGCGATCATCTTGATCGTCATCAGCGCCGCGTCCGAGGCCTTCACGGCCTCCACCAGCGCCGCATAGTCATCCGCGTACTTCGGGTCGGTGGACAGCCGGTAGTTCAACGGGGTCAGCACGCTGTCGAAGTCGAACCGCCGCAGACCCTCCCGGTGCACGGACGGCGCCTCCGCGGTGTGACCGGTGATCCCGATCGCGCCGACCATGCCTTCTTCCTTGGCCCGGATCGCGGCCTCGAGCGAACCGCCCTTGCCGGTCACGAGGTCGAGATTCTCCAGATCGCACACCGCGTGCATCTGGATCAGATCCACCCGATCGGTCTGCAGCCGCTCGAGCGAACGATTGATCTCGAACCACGCCTCGTCGTACGTGCGTCGTCCGGTCTTGGTGGCGAGAAAGATCCGGTCCCGGATCTCGCCCATCCGCGGCCCGAGCCGCAACTCGGCGTCACCGTAGTCCGCGGCGACGTCGAAATGGTTGATCCCGGCGTCGAGCGCTTCCTGGATCGAGGCATCCGCCCGGTCCTGGTCGACACCCCCCAACGACGCGGCCCCGTAGATCAGTACCGAGCTCTGATGGCCTAGCCGGCCCAGGCGGCGAGTCTCCACTGCAGTCCTCCAAGGGGTGAGCAAGTCATCCAAGACCCTATTACTTTCGGCCCGCGCCACGCAGACTTTTCCACAGGCTGGAACCCCGGCGATCGGTTACACTGCGTGATCAGTTGTGCGTTCTTTTACCATGTTGTTCGCACGGATTTTCGAACCTGTCGGATCCGTATGGCATGGTTTGCGCTGCCTGATCACGCCGATCGGGCATGAGAGAGGAGCTATGAGGACGGTACCGAAGGTGTCACGCTTCCGAGGGATGTGTGCATCTACCCCTGAGTGGGGTAACAGTATGGCTGCGGGGAGCGATGGAGCATCCGGATCCTGGTCTCAGGACTCCCGGTGGACAGTTGCTTGCCGTATTCTCCCGGCTACTGTCCGCGTAACTGCTGTCTGAGGGGCGGGTAGCGATGAGTTGGTGGCGAAGCTTGCTGAATCTGCCGCCAAAAGGTGAGCACTGGGCGGACCAGCGGCGCACGAAACAGAGCCGTACCAAGAAGGCGGGCAAAGGTGGCCCGCAGAACACCGCACCGGAGTGGTGGAACCACCCGGATGGCCCGGTGTCACCCCAGCCTCGGCAGGCACAGGGCGTAGCCGCTCGCTACAGCGGCCCGCCGCCGAATTCGGGTAGCGTGATGGCACCTCCGCGCCGACCCCAGCAACCCGGCGGTCCGGCTCAGCCGCCCACGGCCGCTCCGGGTGAGCAGCCGACCACGCGGCAGCCCGTGGCGCAGCCCGGACAACGGCAACCAGAGCGACTCCGGCAGCGCTCTCCGCACGGCGCCCACGCGGCCCCGGTGCCGCCGCGGGGGCCGGTCGAGCCCAGTCAGACCCCTTGGGCCACCGAGCCCGAGTCCTCCTTCTCCACCTGGGCCCGGCGGTTCTTCCGCGGCCTGGTGGTCGCAGTACTGCTGCTGGCCGCGATCAGCGGGGTCCGGTCCTGGATCCGGCCGAACACCACGCCGGAGACCGTGGTGGCCGGGCAGACCGGCTTCCCGGTGAACGACGCCCGCGCGGTCGCGACCCGGTACGCCATCTCGTACCTGAACTGGGACGAGAACAACCCGGACGCCCGTCCCGCGCAGATCAGCATGGACCTGGCCGCGGGGCTCGACGCCCGGGCCGGGTGGAACGGCCGGGGCCGGCAGACCGCGGCCATCGCCTACCCGGGTGAGGTGACGGTCGACCCCAGCGGCGTGACCGCCGTGGTCGACGTACGGGTGCAGGTGCGCCCGTTCACCCTGAAGGGCCGCAGTTGGATCGGCGGCGACTACTCCTGGCAACGGGTCTCGGTGCCGGTGGCCCGGACGTCCTCGCGGATCGTCGCGAGCGGTCCGCCGACCTTCGTGCCCGACGAGCGGGTGGCGCTGCCGGACAACATGCCGGAGGCCGGAGTCGAGGACGACGACCTGACCGCGGCCACGCTGAAGGACGCCGAGGCCTTCTTCAGCGCGTACGCCGAATCTGATATCAAGGTGGCCGCCGTGACGGCACCGGGAGCGACGATCCGCAGCCTCAACGGTGTGGTCAAGCTCGACGAACTGAAGGACTGGCAGGTCTACACCGGAAACGATGACGAGCGCCGGGCGACCGCCGCCGTCACCTGGGACGGGACGGGGGACACCACCCTCGACCAGACCTACACGCTCACTCTGCGGCGAACCGTGGCCGCGGACGGAGCACAGCGATGGCAAGTGGCTGCCGTCGGATGACCACCGCTAACTGCCGTCGGATGATCACAGCAACAAGGGAGATACCGCAATGATGACTCACCAACTGGCCGCGAGCGTGGTGGAGCTCGCCGCGCCGCTGGCCGACTCCAACGTCCCGACCGGCGCGGATTTCAAGGACTGGGTCCTGGTCATCGCGGGGAACATCTTCATCGCGATCCTCGTACTGCGCGCGATCGGCCACTACTTCAAGCGGGAGTGGGGCGAGTTGTTCGGCCACATCGCCGCAGGAGTACTGGTCGGCGGCCTGATCTACGCCAACAACCAGACCATCAATGTGCTCAAGGGCTTCTGGGGATTGCTTGCCGGGGGTTCTTGATGCGAGTCGGTCGAACCCTGACCCACCACTTCGAGATCGAGACCCGGCAGTACGACCTGCTCGGGATCGACCTCGGAGAGGGCGCCCGCCGGCGGATGATCATCTTCGGCGCGGTGATCATCATCCTGTGGGTGGCGCTGCTGGTCCCGTTCATCGGCGTACCACGCCAATCCACCGTCAGCCTGTACATCGTGCCGCCGTTCGTGATCACGGCGTTCGGCTGGCGGGCCGGCAAGCACCATGAGCGCCGCCGCCGCGTGACCGAGTGGGCCCTGGCCGTCCGCTACGCGTTGCGCGCCCACCGCCCGATCATCGGACTCGGCGCCCGGGCCGCCGACAAGACGGAGTACCTGCCGTGGCGTGAGCGCGTCGCGACCCAGAAGGTGGCGAACCTGGCGAAGGCCAGGGTGACGCCGGAATGGGAACGCGAGGCCGTGGTGGAGCTCGACCCCCAGGTCCGCGCCGGCGCGGACATCACCGTGAACCAACGCGCCCGCCTGCTGGGGGCGGATCACGTGCAGAGGGTCAGTCGCAGGACATCGTCGGGACACAGCCGATTGGAAAACAAGGGGCACTGATGAAGATCGCTGACAAGCTCCTGAACCTGGTCGGTATCGGACGAGACCGCGGCCTGCCACCGCCCCGGCTGGTGGCCATCGCCGACGGTCTGCTGGTCACGGAACGCAGCGCCGAGGCGTGGTTCCTGATCTCGGTCGCCAACACCGACCTCGCCACCGAGGCCGAGCAGGACGCCGCCCTGGACGCCGCGGTGAGCGCCGCCGCGACCGTGCTCGGCGACCGGCTCAGCCACCTCAAGGTGGTCTGGGGCCGGTCCACCGGCCAGGACTACATCGACAGCGTGGCCGGCCACTACCGGCTCGGCGACCACGAGGGCTGGGCTCAGACCCGTGCGGACCGGATCGACGAGATGCGGATGCCGGAGCGGTACGTCGCGCTCGGCGTGCACCTCAGCGACCGGGATCCCCGCGCCACCGCCCAGGTCCGCGGTTCGATCAGCGATGCCCTCGGTACGACGTCGTGGCGGGTCAGCGCGCGCGAGCTCGCGCACCTGGACGAGCGGGTCCGCAAGCTCGGCCGCCAGCTCGGATCCACCGTCTGGCGGGCCCACACGGCTCCCGCCGAGGTGATCTCCTGGCTGGTCAGCCGCGAGATGCACCGTGGTGCCGTGGCAGCACCTCGCAGTGGCCTGATCACCGGCGCTTCGCTGGCACGGTTGACCTCCGGCCGCGTCGTGCCGTACACGGATCATCTGCGGATCTACGACGCGCGCGGCCAGATCGCGGCGTACACGACTGTGCTGGCGATGACCGATTTCCCTGAGGAGCTGGAGACGCCCGGCTCGGGGGAGTGGCTGCGGACGCTGTCGGAGATCAAGGCGATCGACGACGACGGCGACGAGATCGACGTGACCGTCGAGGCGTCGGTGCGCTTCCGCGTGCTCACCAAGAAGACCGCGCGCCACCTGGTCGACGAGACCCGCAAGAGCGCCAAGGAACAGCGCCGATCCGCTGCCAAGGGCACCGCGGAGGAGACCGCCGACGAGATCGTCGAGACCGAGCGGGTGATGCGCGAGGTCAAGCGCGACATCAACCGCAGCGGCCTCACCCTGGTCGAGGATCACCCGCGCCTGCTGGTGAGTGCGGATACCCGCGAAGACCTCGAGGCGTACGTCGACGCCGTCGTCGCGCACTACGCCGATCGCGGTATCACCGTGGCCGCAGGTGCCGACGAGCAGCGTGATCTCTGGCTGGAATCGCTGCCGGGTGACCAACTCCGCGTGCCGGATCTGGGTCACGTGCGCGAGTCGACCGCGTTCTTCGGTTCGTGGTTCTGGGGTGGCGCGTCGATCGGTGACGCGGCTGGTCCGGCCATTGGTTATCTGACCGGCTCTACTCCCGGTCTTGTCCGGTTCGACGCTGCCGCTGGTTCTGCTCTCGGCGACGCGACCACCACGTTGTTCCTCGGTCGTTCTGGTCGAGGTAAGACGACTGCGGCGATGCTTGGTGGCCTGGATTCTGCCTTCGCTGGTGCCTGGGTCCCCCTGCTGGACTTGAAGGGTGACGCTGCTGGGGTGTCCGCGGTCGCCGCGGAGTACGGCGTACCGACTGCTGTCATCGAGATCACGGCTCAGTTCTCGGGTGCTGCCGACCTGCTGCGGGTCTTGCCGGTCGACGATGCTCTGCTGCAGGCGCCTTCGCAGTTGATGCTCCTCCTGCCGCCGCATCTGCGGGGTGCCGCCGAGGCCCCTGTGATGGCGGCGACGCGCGCCGAGATCCAGTCGCCCGATCCGTCGTCGTGGGGCGTCATCCAACGCTTGTGCGCGGCGGATTCGGAGACCACCCGCACAGTCGGTTTCGCGCTGCGCGACCTGGTGGAGACCGGCCTGGGTTCTGTCGTCGCGGGTCCGCCTTCGGGCCTGTCGTCCCTGACCACCAACCCGGGCCTCTGGGTCGTGCAGATGCCCGGCCTGACCCTGCCCTCACCCGAATCGGCGCCCGAATCCTGGTCCCCGATCGAACGTGTCGGCATGGCCTGCCTCCGCGGCTGCCTCGCCTGGATGATCCGTACTACGGGTCGTCGCGAGTTCCGTGGTCGCTCCAAGGTCGTCATCGTGCCAGAGGTCCACCTGCTCACGAAGACGCCCGACGGCGCCTCGTTCCTCGACTACATCGCCCGCGTCGGCCGTGCCCTCGGCGCCTCCCTGGTCCTCGACACCCAGGACCCGGCGTCGATCCTGAAGCTGCCTGGTCTGGTCGAGCAGATCACCACCCTGTTCGCGTTCAGCCTGCGTTCGCGCGAACAGGTCGACTCGCTCCTGGAGTTGTTGGGCCGCCCGCAGACTCCGCCGTACCAGACCCTCGTCCGCGGCATCAACACCGCCGCCAACGGCAAGAGCATCCGCCACGGCCAC
>NZ_DASRXP010000442.1:0-7427 GCF_035687465.1 Kribbella sp. | reverse complement strand
TCCGCCGGGTTGATCAGCGGCCCGAGGATGTTGAACGCGGTCGGTACACCGAGCTCCCGCCGTGCTGCGGCGACGTGACGCAAGCCCGGGTTGAACCTCGGCGCGAAGAGGAAGGTGATCCCCGTCTCGACCGCAACGTTCGCGGCGGCCGTGGGGGAGAGGTCGAGCGAGATCCCGAGCTGCTCGACCAGATCGGCCGAACCGCCGGACGCCGAGGAGGCCGCGCGTCCGCCGTGCTTGACCACGGTGATGCCGGTCGACGCCGCCACGATCGCGGCCATGGTGGAGATGTTCACCGCGTTCGTGCGATCACCCCCGGTGCCGACGATGTCGACGGTGTTGCCGGGAACGTCAACCGGCGTTGCGAATCCGCGAAGAGCCGAAGCCAGGCCGGCGATCTCCGTGGCGGTTTCGCCCTTGGCTCGCAGCGCGATCAGGAATCCGGAGATCTGAGCGGACGTCGCCTCACCGCGGACCACCTGATCCATGGCCCAGGCGGTGTCGTCCTGGGTGAGATCCCTGCCGCTGAGCAGGTCGACGATGATCGCAGACCAAGTACGAACTGTTGTTGCCATCGGCAATCCTCGGTGGTTGGGCCGACCCGACGAGGAGATGCAAACGGCCGCCTCATCGAGGCAGCCGTCGGTTTCAGTGCAGGAACAAGGGGCCGCCCTAGTCGACGGCCCACCACATGCTCAAACACCCGGTCACACCCCAACGCTACCAAACCCCAGCCGCCCCCCAACCCAGTGCGCGGCAACCGGGATCCGTCGACTGGAGGGCCGGACCTCCAGCACTCAGTAACACCCAGCCGCGGGCGGGTGAGGCCCGCGATGACGCTCACCGGGTGGCCGGGAACCACCGGCCGGCGCGGTTCGTGAGTGCTGGCGGTCCGCAGCTCCAGCCCACTACGACCTAGCGCGCACTCGACGAGGTGTACTCGCCACGGCAGGACGACTACGACCACTCGGGCGACGGCACCGACCCGGACCTGCACCCGGCGCCGCTTCGGTTGGGGCCGGACCGCCGGGCCATCACAAAGGAGGTGGACGAGCCGCCGGCACGCTCAGTCGAGTTCAGCCGCGTGCCCATTGATGGCCCTCCGATCCGGCCCAAGCCCATCGCCGACGGAGGCCGCGTGGTTGCCCACGAAGACCGAGTCCGGTACCACCTGGAAGTGGTTCTGCGCGCCCCCTTCCGGGCCGGGGGTTTAGCGCCTAGCGCGCCGGATCCCGGCCGCTCCAGTCTCGCCGTCGTACCCGTACTCCGCGCCGCGGCCGCGACGCCGGACCTCCAGCACTCAGTAACGCCTCGCCGCGCCCAGCCGGATCCCGGGTCCAGGCTGGCTGGAGTCCCAGAACCACCCAGCGACGCGGGTTGATGAGTGCTGGCGGTCCGGCCCGGCTAGGGGGTGTGGCCGCGGATGGAGTCGATGGTGAAGGTGGGGGTGTGGGTGGCGTCTTCGCCCGTGGACCACTCGGGGAAGTCGAAGACGGCGAGCATCAGTTGCAGCGGGTAGGCCGGTGGTTGTGCGCAGGTACGGATTTGCTGACCGTCGACGAAGAACTCGGCTTGACCGGCGGACCACTGCACGGAGTACGTGTGGAAGTCTGAAATGTCGATCGGCAGCCGTACGGCGGCGAAGTCCTCGGTGGTCGCGGGGTCGCGGAAGGTGTGCAGGCCCATGCCGATCTCGGCCGACTCGCCTGGCACCACGGTGTTGCCGAAGACCTCCATCACGCAGATCTCCCCGCAGCGCTCGGGGCTGTCCTCCAGGCCGACCATCCAGAGCGAGACCATCGACCGCGGTGAGATGTCGGCGCGGGCGCGGAGCTCGATGGTGCCGTGCTCCGGCGTCCAACCCCAGAACGGTTCCTGCTCCTCGCGCACCACCAGTCCGTCGCGGTACGGCTGCTGACCGACCGTGCTGCCCACCGGCCCGGAGAAGTTGCCCGACTGGATTCCCGACACCCGCAGCGGCGGAGTGTGGTCGCCGCCGCACCACAGCCCCTGCTCCGGCGGGATGCTCAGCTGAAGGCAGGACTCGCTGATCTCGTACTTCGCGGCGGTGGCGGCGCGGGAACTCCAGTGCGGCAGGTAATGGGGAAACCACACGGTGGAATCGAGCCCGGGTCCGTCGAAATGGTCCAGGAAGACCAATTCATCCGTCATGGAACCCATCCTCAGGGCCGGATCGCGCGATGTCACATCCTCATGGTTTGCTCCGTCAGGGTAGTGACTGCTCGCGATGGGAGAATCTGACCTGTGGACCACCACGACACCAAGTTCGACCAGAGTGACGCCGGCGCCCAGTCGCTTGCCGTGAGGTTCGAGGAGAACCGCACTCAGCTGCGGGCAGTTGCATACCGGATGCTCGGGTCCGTCACCGAGGCTGACGACGCGGTGCAGGAGGCGTGGTTGCGGCTGAGTCGGTCCGACGTCAGCGACGTACGGAATCTCGGCGGCTGGCTGACCACGGTCGTGTCGCGGGTCTGCCTGGACATGCTCCGGAGCCGGAAGTCGCGCCGCGAGGACCCGCTGGACACGTTCGTACCTGATCCCGTGCTGACCCGGATGGATCCCGAGGAGGAGGCGGTCCAGACCGACTCGGTCGGGCTCGCGATGCTGGTGGTGTTGGAGACCTTGGCGCCGGCGGAACGGCTCGCGTTCGTGCTGCACGACATGTTCGGCCTGAGCTTCGACGAGGTCGCGGAGATCGTCGACAAGACCCCGCCCGCGGCCAGGCAACTCGCCAGCCGCGCCCGCCGCCGGGTGCAGGGTGCATCGGCGAACGAAGGCGACCCGGACCGTCACCGCGAGATCGCCGAGGCGTTCATCGCGGCCTCCCGCGCCGGCGACTTCGAGGGCCTACTCGCCCTCCTCGATCCCGACGTCGTACTACGCGCCGACGCCGGCGCCGACGTACCCGCCCACGCGACAGGCGCATCGCGGCTCGTACGCGGTGCACTCACAGTGGTGAAGCAGGCCCTCACCTTCACCAAGCTCGCGCCTCACACCCGCGTAGCCCTGGTAAACGGCACCCCAGGCGCCATCACCGTCGTCAACAACCAGTTGATGGGCGTCATGGCAATCACAGTCACCAACGGCCGCATCACCGAAATCAACATCCTCGCCGACCTCAACCGCCTCCACCATCTCCCCATCCCCGCCTGAGGCCCTAGCTGCCTGAGGCCTAGCTATAGGTGGGGAGCAGGGAGAGGAACCGGGCGGCCTGCAGGTTGCCGGCGTTTGGTGGATTGCGGTCGACCGCCGGTCCACCTGGCCGGAGCATGGTCAACCAGAACGCCGCCCAGAGACAACGGGCTGCGTGGAACCGACCGGCGTGGAGCTGCAGTGCGCCAGGGTGGTTGGCGTCGGTCCGGATGCCCGTCGTGGTGAAGCGATCGATCAAGGGCGTCCAGTCGGTGGTGCGACAGGCAAGGTGCTCGACGAGGTTGGCGAGTTCCATCGCGAGGTCGCTGCGGCCGGCGTCTTCGAAGTCGATGATCCGTACCCGCGAGCCGTCCCAGAGGTAGTTCGACAGGTTCGGGTCGCCGTGACCGACAACGGGCACCGACGGTTCGTAGTACTGGTCGAGCACTCCGCTGCTCAACCACGCGGTCGCGGCGGTCTGTGCAGCACCGACGATTCCGGTGCCCCGCCACGTGCCCATCGCCTCACGGACCCGGTCGACAAAAGCCGAGTAGGAGATCGGTGTCAGATCGTCAGCCGGGATGGACCAGAGCTCAAGCAGCGCGGTCCCCAGCCCCGCGAGCTCCTCCGGTGCCAGCGCACCCGCAAGCGGCCGACCCGGCACTAAACTCATCAAGATCGAAAGCCCGTCAGCTCCGGCCGACCCGGTGCCGATACCACCCGGGCTGCAGCCACTTGTGCCACCCCAGGAACACCGGAGAGGTGATGGGACGAGGTCGGGTTCGGCAGCTGAGACCAGCTGAAGCGCCGCCCACTCACGCAGGTGCTCACCGCGCGCCCAATCGACATACCGCTTGATGACCACACCCCCGCAAATGCTCACGCTGTGCGTCTGACTCATCTAGCGAAGTCTCCCGGAAAAGATCTGGGGAGGGTGTCCAATTTGGGTGGGGGGCTTCGACGTGTGTGTAGAGGGCGGACACAGGTGAGGGAGTCGGAGTGATGACTGTTCAGGCGGTTTTGGCGGATGCGGGTGTGGTGGCGGGGCTGTTGGGGGCTGGCTTCAACGGGGTTGTGCATCGGCCTGGGGACGCGGCGTACGACGTTGAGCGGCGATCTGTGGTGCCGGGGTTCGAGTCGCGGCCGGTGGTTGTGGTGGAGGCGCTCGGGCGGACCGACGTCCAGGCTGCGGTTCGGACGGCGAGGGAGTACGGGCTTCCGCTCGCGGTGCAGGCGACGGGTCATGGCACCCGGGTTCCTGCTGATGGCGGGATGCTGGTCAAGACCTCGCAGATGACCTCGATGCTGATCGACGGAGAGCGGATGATCGCCAAGGTCGGCCCGGGAGTTCGCTGGGGTGCGGTGATCGATGCCGCCGCCGAGTTCGGGCTGGCGCCGCTGGCCGGATCGTCGCGAGACGTCGGCGTCACCGGTTACACCCTTGGCGGCGGGGTCGGCTGGCTGGCTCGCAAGTACGGGTTCGCCGCCGACAGCGTGGTTCGCGCGGAGGTCGTCACGGCTGACGGGCGGGTCGTCACTGCCAGCGCCGACGAGCACCCGGACCTGTTCTGGGCGATCCGCGGCGGCAGCGGCAACTTCGGCATCGTCACGTCGCTCGAGTTCCGGCTGTACCCGGTCCGCAAGGTCCACGCCGGCATCGTGTACTTCGGGTTCGACCGCGCGGCGCAAACGCTGAGGTTCTACCGCGACTGGTCCGCCACGATCCCCAACGAACTGAGCACCGCCGTCGTCCTGACCCGCATCCCCGACACCGACGCCTTCCCGGCGGAACTGCGCGGCACCCGTGCCCTGGCGATCAAGGCCCTGTACGCCGGGGACGCGGACCTGGCCGAGCACATTCTCAAACCACTGTTCGACGTCGCCGGCCCGGTCCTGGCCGGGGAACTCCGCACGATGCCGTTCCGGGACTCCGCGATGGGCGGCACCCCCGCTCGTTATCTGGACCTGGTCGACACCCTGCCGGACGACCTGATCGACGAACTGGCCCTCACCAACCAGCAAGAGGCGCCGACCGTGGAGATCCGGCACTGGGGTGGCGCAATGGCGAACCCTGGCCCCGGTGCGGGACCAGTCGGGCACCGCGACGCGCAGTACTCGCTGATCATCGACCAGGAAGTGCCGCAGTTGGCGGACGTCCTGCGGACCACCGGACGGACCTTCGTCAACTTCCTGGCGGACCCGGAGCGCACCGGGACGGCGTACGCGGAGAACGACTACCGGCGGCTACGCGAGGTGAAGCGCGCCTACGACCCGGACAACCTCTTCCACTTGAACCACAACATCCGCCCCGCATGAAAGCCGGCCCGCATGAAAGCCGGCCCAGTGGGCACCGGAGTGCTGTGACAAGAACGGCCCGACCCCCAGGTGGAGGTCGGGCCGCTCAAAACCGCAGGCGATAGAACGTCAGATGGTGCCTGAGTTGCCGTAGACGCTGACGTGCACGTGGTCGAAGTGGTTCGCCGTGACACCACCGCGATCCTCCATCCCGCGCCAGCCTTCGCTGCTGCGCTGGACCGTCCAGATCTGCTGCTCCCAGATCAGCTCGCTGACGCCGAGCTTCTTGTAGTTGGCGTGCAGCCAGTCCGCGACCTCTTGGCCCTCGGCGCCGCTGACCATGATGTCCAGCGCGTGGCCCGTCGAGTGCTCGCTGCCACTGTCGCCGGACCGGAGGCCGCCGTACGACGTGATGTTCGGGAACTCGTTGCAGATCGCGCGGTGGACCCGGATCGCGTCTGCGGTCAGGCCGTCCTCCACGCTCGAGCCCGACTTGCAGGCCGCTTGGCTGATCCCACCGGCGACGGTGGCGACCGGCTTGGTGGCCGACAGGTACTGCGCCTTGACCCAGCGGGCGACGCCGTCGCGGACGATCTGCGCCCAGATGCCGTCCACCTTGCCGGTGACCGAAACCTTGCTGGCCTTCGGGAGCACGGTGAGCAACGTGCCGGCCGCCGCAGGCGCTGACCAGACGTTCAGATCGGTGGTGGTGTATTTGCTGCCGATGATCTTCGGCGGGGCGACCTTCGCGGTCTCGGCGGCCCGGGTCTTCGTCGAAGTCGGCTTCGGGATCGGAGCCTGCTTCTTCAGGTGCTTCGCGGCCGGCGCCGTCGGTTTCACCGACGGCTTCGCGGAGGGGACATTGAGCGGAGGGCGGAGCATGTCTCGACTGGTCTGTGCCTCGCGCGCCAACTGCAGGGAAGAGCTGGCGATCGGAGCATCCGACGTCGGGGCCTGGTCAGGGAAAGCAACCGCCGAACCGGTGGCCATCAGAGCCACCGTCGCACCGGGAATCGCGACCTTCACGATGCCGGGGCGGATCACTTGGCGGCGCGGTTGACGGTGCCGCGCCTGTCTATGCCGTCCTTCAGCCACTGGATCACCCAATCTGCCGAGATCAAAACGTTATCGACCGGAGGAGTCAAGCACAGATCCCGGCGGGTCTCACAACCGAGTCCGAGTTTTAACGTATTGCGAACATGCCGCACGCTCAGCGGAGTGTGATTTGGCAGGCAGCACCTCAGCGTCAGGTCTGTTTGACTGCGTGTCATGGAATTGGGCTTCAGCATCGTCACCAACGAGGTTTCCCGGCTCGTGATCGACCGGGCGGACAAGCGGAACGCCCTGACCCGCGCGATGTGGCAGGCGTTGCCGGGGCTGCTCGAACCGCTGGCCGCCGATCCGGCGGTGAAGGTCCTGCTGGTCTCCGGGGCCGGGCCGAGCTTCTCCGCGGGCGCGGATATCGGCGAGCTGGTGTCCGGGCGCGATCCGGCCGATCCGATGGCGGAGATCCGGGCCTACAACCTGCGGGCGCAGGCGGCGTTGCGGGATTTCCCGAAGCCGACCGTGGCGGTGATCCGCGGGCACTGCATCGGCGGCGGCCTCGAGATCGCGGCGAACTGCGACTTCCGGTTCGCGGCACACGGCAGCACGTTCGGGGTGACGCCGGCCCGGATCGGGGTGGTCTACCCGCCGGCCGCGATCAAGGTCCTGGTGGATCTGGTCGGGCCCGCGACAGCGAAGTACCTGCTCTTCAGCGGTGAACTGCTGACCCCGCAGCAGGCCGAGCTCAAGGGCCTGGTCGACAGGGTGGTCGCCGCGGATGATCTCGAGTCCGAGGTCGACGCGTTCGCGGCGACGCTGGTGGCGCGGTCGCAGCTGACGATCCGCTCGGTCAAGGAGACGGTGAACGCGCTGCTGGCCGGCGTCGAGGCGGACCCGGCCGCGTTCAAGCGCTACCAGGAGACCATCAGCAGCGG
>NZ_DASRXP010000441.1:0-2275 GCF_035687465.1 Kribbella sp. | reverse complement strand
GCATCGCCAACTGGACCGCTTGCACGGTCTCCAGGTCGATCGCGCCCTGCTGGTACGCGCTCATCAGGTCCGGCACGCAGAGCATGGTGATCTCGTCGACCGCCTCCAGCCCGCCGAACCCGGTCCGGTCGGCGACATCGCCGACATAGTCCTCGGCACTCAACCGCGGCGACGGTACTGCGGGCGCCGGCGGCGGAGCAGCCAGCGCGACCTCCCCGTGAGCGGGCTTGTCCAAGGCCGCCCCGGTGATCTCCTCGATCTTGATCAGCTTGGACTGCGCGTTCACCACGGTGGCGACGTTGGTCTTGCCCCGGGACACAGTGAGCCGGTCGAATTCCTCGACCTGGTTGCCGTTCTGCTTCACCACGATCTTGAACATGTCGTCGGACGGGTTCTCCCCGCCGGCGTCGGTGATCTCGATGCTCAGCTCCCCCGGCGCCTGGGCCGCGTCGATCGCCACCGCGCGGAACCGCCCGAGCATCGCCTGCGGACCGGCCGGCAACTCCTTGCGTCCGCGGGTGCCCTTACCGGATCCGTCGCTGGAGTCAGCCCCGCCACCGATCCGTACGACGTAGCAGTTGCCGCCGCCGTTCAGGAAGAAGCCGTACACGGACTGGGCCAGATACGACCCGGGCACGAATCCACCGAACGTGTCCGTGAACGCGGTCCAGTTGCTGATCAGCGTGGCCTGGTTGAAGGGCCCGGTCTCGGCGAGCCCCACGAACGCGGCCACCGCCGTACCGACACCCTCGAGCGGGCGGGCGCCCGATTCGACTTCCTCCACATACACACCCGGTGACAGGTACGTCGGCATGCTGCCCCTCCTCGATCAGGATTTGGCACCAGCCTGACCGCCGCGACTTCCCGCACTGGCGACCAAGTGGACGCAGACCAGGGCACTCCCCGTTGCCCGAAGGGGAACCACCGTTGCCCTGCTGCTCAGTCAGTCGCAGTCGAGGTCGACGCGCTTGTTGAAGGGGTCGATCGCCGCCGACGAACTCTTGGCCGCGTCGGCGCGGGTCGTCGCCTCGTCGCTGTGCATCTTCTCCAGCTGCGTTTCCAGCTCGGACTGCAGCCCGGCACGCCCGCAGCCGGTGATCGAGTAGGGCCGGACAGTCGTCCCGTTGTACGCCCGGAACCGCCGCGCATGCTCCTGCTCGTGCGGGGCCAGCACATTGCGCAGGAACGCAGTCACCCTGCCTTGCTGGCAGTTGCTGAGCCCTTCGGGCATATCGGGCATCCGGATGGTGACGTCAACCTTGTACTTGATCGTGATCGTGCCGGTACCCCGCAGACAAGGCTCCTCGTCGGCGCAGTCACAGCCCTTCGCCCGCGCCACCGTCGGCGTACTGACCGTACTCTCGCCGCCGTCGAAGTCCCCGGTGGTCTCCCCGTGCAAGTTCACGTTCGCCGCTCCACCACGCAGCGCGATCGACACAGCCCGATTCCCCGCCGTCTGCTGCAACGCAAGCACCCGCTCGTACTGCGTGCCGCCGGCCGCAGCGCGCACCAAAGGCCCCGGCGCCTTTCGCGCTGTACTGATCACAGACCTCATGCGGGCATGCACCTACCCAGTGCACCCGCTGGCACCGCCCGTGTCCAGCTACCTCAGGACTCGCCTTCCTGAGCCTCTTCCTCATGCCGCTGCACAAACGCACCCTGAACCGGCTCTTCCTCCTGGGCCTCTTTTTCATCCCGCTGGACGAAAGCCCCCTGCACCTCTTCCTCCTTCTCCTCCTCAGCCGGCCCCTCCGCCCGCTGCACATCCTCTTCGTCGCCCGCGTGCCGCTGCACAGGCGCCGCCGATTCATCCACGTCCCGCTGAATCCCCGCCGCAGTGGTAGGCGTAGGCGCCGGGACCGCCATCGCCCGCTCGGCATTCGCAGAGGCTTCCCGCTCGAACCGATCCGACGGATCACTCACCTTGATCCCACCCGGCGCGGAACTCCCATCCACCGGCCCACTCCGCTGCTGCACCACATGCGTCAACTCATGCGCCAACATCACCTTGCCGGCATCCGAACCCGGGTCGTACTTATCCCGCTGGAACACCACATTGCTACCAACCGTGTACGCATGCGCATTAACAGCCTTAGCCGACTCATGCGCAGCCCCATCGTCATGCACCCGCACATCCGAGAAGTCATGCCCCAACCGCCCCTCCATCTCCCCCCGAACGCCAGCATCCAGCGGCCGGCCCCCAGAAGAGATCACGTCATGCACCGGCGACCTCTCCTCCTCAATCATCGAAGTCACCCCGCTGTTTCCCACCGCC
>NZ_DASRXP010000440.1:0-15781 GCF_035687465.1 Kribbella sp. | reverse complement strand
CGCAAAACCCTCACCTGCCGCCCCCGCGAACCACCTACGCCCATGCCCACCGAGCCACCAGAACGTCAACCCAGTCATCCACAGACCGTCAAAAGCAGGCGAGCGATCCCAAGGCTTCCCACAGGACCCCCCGGCACCCGGCGCACCTGGGCATGTCCGGGGTGCCGGGGTGCCGGGGTGCCGGCGCACCCGGGGTGCCCGGATACCGGCTGTTGTTTGTTCGTGCGCAGGAATGGACTGCAGGTCAGGTTGCAGCGGGGAAGGCGAACGTGGTGACGAGGGTGGGGTCGCCGAAGACGGTGATGCGGGCGATTCCGTCGTCGGCGAGGGTGAGGACTGCGATGCCGAGGGGCTCGTAGGTGCCTGATTCGGTACGCCGGTACGTCGCGGCCGCGGGTTGTCCGTTGGCTGCGGTCGGGATCATCCGCCACTCGCCGGGTGAGCCCAGGGCGTAGTTCGCCAGGTAGGGCAGACAGGTCCGGAGGCCGGAGAACCAGGTGCGCGACGGGCTGAACTCGAGCACGGTGTCGTCGCGGAGCAGCTTTCCCATCGCGACCGCGTCGGAGTTCTCGAAGGCGGCGATGTACTGGTCCAGCAGGGCCCGGGCGCGAGTGTCGGAGGGCTCGGTGATCTGGTCGCCGTCCGGTTCCAGCTCATCGAGTTTCGCGCGGGCGCGCTGGAGGCTGCTCTTCACGGCCGGGACGCTGAGGTCGAGCAGCCCGGCAACCTCGGCGGCGGAGAAGGCCAGTACCTCGCGCAACAACAGGACCGCACGTTGCTGCGGTGGGAGGTGCTGCAGACTGACGATCAGGGCGAGTCGAAGGTGGTTGCGCCCGGCAACGATCTCGGCCGGATCGACCAGGGAGTCCGGGATCGGTTGGACCCAGCGGACTTCCGGCCCGGCGAGCTCGATCGTGCCATCTGGGTCGTCGCCCGGAGCGCCGAGCCCGGACGGCACGTACCGGCGGTCGCGGTGCTGGAGAGCGCTCAGGCAGGCGTTTGACGCGATCCGGTACAGCCAGGTGCGGACCGAGGAACGGCCCTCGAATTTCTCGTACGACCGCCAGGCGCGCAGCATCACCTCCTGGACCAGGTCCTCGGCGTCGTCGACCGAGCCGAGCATCCGGTAGCAGTGCGCGAGCAACTCTCGCCGGAACCCCTCGGCCTCCCGGACAAATCCCTCGGACTCGGACGTCGCCACTCGCATCAGTCTGCCTCCTCGAATTCGTTGGTTCGAGGAGGCAGACTCCGACTGCCCGTCAAAGGAATCGCCTCAGGCGAGGGAGACCAGGTCCAGGTAGTCGTCCGTCCACAGGTCCTCTGCCGCGTCCGGGAGCACCAGCACCCGGTCGGGCTGGAGGGCTTCGATGGCGCCCTCGTCGTGGGTGACCATGACGATCGCTCCCGGATAGCTGCCGACCGCACCGAGGACCTCGTTCCGCGAGGCGGGATCGAGGTTGTTCGTCGGCTCGTCGAGCAGGAGCACGTTCGCGCCCGAGTGGACCAGCCCGGCCAGGGCCAGGCGGGTCTTCTCGCCACCGGACAGGACCCTGGCCGGCTTGTCCGCGTCGTCGCCGCTGAACAGGAACGAGCCGAGCACGTTTCTGACCTCGCCGTCGGTGAGCCTCGGCGCTACGGAGGCCAGGTTCTGGCGAACCGTGACGGCGAGATCCAGCGTGTCGTGTTCCTGCGCGAAGTACCCGAGCCTCAGCCCGTGACCGTGCACCACCCGGCCGCTGTCCGGTTGTTCCCGACCGGCCAAGATCCGCAGCAAGGTGGTTTTGCCCGCGCCGTTGAGACCGAGGATGACCAGCCGACTCCCCCTGTCGACGGCGAGGTCGACGCCCTTGAGTACGTCGAGTCCGCCGTACGACTTGGTCAGGCCGCTGGCGCTCAACGGTGTCTTTCCCGATGGCGCCGGCTCGGGCAGGCGAATGCGAGCCACCCGCGCGGCCCGGCGTACGGGCTCGAGGTCGGAGAGCAGTTTGTCCGCCCGGCGAGCCATGTTGCGCGCGGCAACGGCCGTGGTGGCTCCCGCGCGCATCTTGTCCGCCTGCGCGTGCAGGACCGCCGCCTTGCGCTCCGCCGTACTACGTTCCCGCGCGCGCCGGCGTTCATCCGTCTCGAGCTGGGCGAGGTACTTCGCCCAGCCCGTGTTGTGGAGGTCGATCGTGAGGCGCTGCGGGTCCAGGTGGAACACCCGGTTCACGGTGGCGGCGAGCAGCTCACGGTCGTGGCTGATCACCACCAGGCCGCCCTGGTAGCCGAGCAGGAACGAGCGGAGCCAGACGACCGAATCGGCGTCCAGGTGGTTGGTCGGCTCGTCGAGCAAGAGGGTGTCGTGCTCCGCGAACAAGATCCGGGCCAGCTCGACCCGGCGGCGCTGACCACCCGAGAGTTCGCCGACGGGCTGTTCCAGGGCACGATTCGGCAGGCCGACGCCTGCCGCGAGGCGGGCCGCTTCCGCCTCGGCCGCATAGCCACCGCCGGCCTGGAACTCGGCCTCGGCCTCGGCGTACGCCGCCATCGCGCGCTCCTGGGCTTCGCCGACGGCACTGCTCATCGCCGCCTCCGCCTTCCGCAGGCGGTCGACGGCGATGTCGAGTCCGCGGGCGGACAGGATCCGGGCGGTAACGGTGACGGCCGGATCCGCGGCGCGCGGGTCCTGTGGCAGGTAGCCGACGGATCCGGTGACGTTGATCGAGCCGGTGGCAGGGCGGTCTTCGCCGGCCAGGGCCTTCAGCAGGGTGGTCTTGCCCGCGCCGTTCCGGCCGACGAGACCGATGCGGTCTCCGGGCCCGATGTGGAAGGACAGGTCGGACAAGAGGAGCTGGGCGCCGACACGGATGTCGACACCGCGGACGGTGATCATGATGGTTACTCTCCGTGATAGCTGGTGGACGCACTTCTGGTGGGGAAGCGGGTCGCGCAGCTAGACACAGAGGCAAGTAGCCATGACGCCAGGGTAGGCCGGAGCACCGGCCGACGTCAGCTGGTTTTCGTCAGAGCGGTTTGGCGGGGAGTTCGATGATGAAGCGGGCGCCGCCCTCGGGGCGGTCCTTGACCCGGATGATGCCGTGGTGCCACTCCACGTGCCGGGCGACGATCGCCAGCCCGAGGCCGATCCCCCGGCTCTTGCCGTCCCGGTCACCCCGGCCGAACCGCTGGAAGATGCGCTCCCGTTCGGATTCGGGGATCCCCGGGCCGGCGTCGTCGACGTACACAACGACGCCGAGGCCGCCGGCCATCACGCTGACGCCCTTGCAGCCGCCCGCGTGGTCCTCGGCGTTCTCGACCAGGTTGGCGATCACGCGTTCGAGCCGGCGTTTGTCGGCCTGCAGCATCAGGTCGGCCGCGTCCGGCGCGACCTCGGTGATCGACCGGCCGGCGGTCTCGTCCGCCGCGGCCCGGACCAGGTCGCCGATCCGGACGAGCTCCCGCATCCCCTGGTCGCCGCCGTCGTCGCGGGAGATCTCCAGCAGGTCGATCACCAGCCGGCGGAACCGGTCCAGGTCGTCGCCTAGCAGTTCGACGGGCTCGCGGACCGCCGCGGGGAGTTCGGCCCGGTGGTTCTGGATCAGCTGCATCGAGTTCAGCATCGTCATCAGCGGCGTCCGCAGTTCATGACTGATGTCGCCGGCGAACCGCGCATCGGCCGACACCCGCTGCTCCAGGGTGGCGGCCGTCTGATTGAACGAGCGGGCCAGACCGGTCAGATCCGGGTCGCCCTCGGCCTTCAGCCGGGCGTCGAGCTGCCCCCGCGCGACGGCAGCCGCGGCCTGGGTCAACTTGGCGAGCGGCCGCAGCGCCAACGTGCTCGCGAGCCTGCCGACCGCCAGGCCGATGATGGCCGTCACGATCGCCGCGGCGACGAGGGTGATCTTCAAGGTCAGCAGGGTTTCGTCGAGGCTGTTCAGCGGGTGCCACTGGAAGAAGGCCTCGCCCTGCCGCGACAACGGCACGCCGACGGCCATCACCTGCTGGCCCGCCACGGTGATCCGCCGGTTCACCTCTGTGCCGGAGCGGGCCGCCTGCACCATGTCCGCCGGCAGATCGTCCGGACTGCCGACCGCGGCGACCCACTTGTTGTTGAAGAACAGCAGCGAGGCCGCGGAGTCGGTGGACGGCAGGGAGTCGAGCAGGTTCATCACGTCCGGGTTCGACCTCGGCACGGGCGTGGTGTCGCAGTCGGGGACGTTGTGGCAGGACGGCGCGGTCTCGTAGAGCCCGTACCGCAAAGCCGCCGCGTTGTCGGTCGTCTCCACGATCGCGGACGAGGTACGTTGCCGGGTCAGGTAGTCCGAGACGACGTTGTAGGTCACCAGGGCGAGCACGCCCGACAGACAGAGAGCCAGCAGACCGTAGGCCAGGATCACCCGGTCCCGCAGGCCGAAGCGCCGCAACGTCAGCTCACCAGTCGGTAGCCCAGGCCGCGGGCCGTGACGAGGTGCTTCGGACTGGCCGGATCCCGCTCGATCTTCAGCCGCAGCCGGCGGATGTGGACGTCCACGATCCGGCTGTCACCGAAGTACCCGTAGCCCCAGACCTTCGAGAGCAGGTGCTCGCGGCTGCAGACCTTGCCCTCGGCGTCCGCGAGCTCGACCAGCAGCTTGAACTCGGTCCTGGTCAGCGGCAGCACCACGCCGTCCCGAGTCACCTGGGCGGCCCCCACGGCGATCTCCAGGTCGCCCACCAGGAACCGGTCGGACGACGGCGTACCGGCTGGTTCCACCCTGCGCAGCAGCGCGCGGATCCGGGCGGACAGCTCCTTGGCGACCAGCGGCTTCGTCACATAGTCGTCCGCGCCCGCCTCCAGACCTGCGACCACATCGTGACTGTCAGTGCGCGCGGTCACCATGATGACCGGTACGGCGCTGGTCCGCCGGATCTCCCGGCAGACCGCGAAACCGTCCCTGTCCGGCAGCATCAGGTCCAGCAGCACCACGTCCGGAGGCTCCCGGCGCAGCGCCGCGAGGGCGTCCAGGCCGTTCGCCGCCTCGGAGATCTGGTAGCCCTCGTCCTCCAGGGCGAGCCGCAGTACCCGCCTGATCCGCGGTTCGTCATCGACCAACAACAAGCTGTGAGGCACCCCACCAGTGTCGCTCGCCGCTGGGAGTTTTCGAGGATTACAGCTGTCATGACTTCGTCATCTGCGCTGCGCGGGCCGATGACGAAGTCTTGACGGTTGCGTGAAACACCCTCGCTCGGCATCCGTCCGCTCCTAGCTTCGGCCTTATCGAGTCTTGGAGGAGGACCAATGGCCAGCACCGCTAGACGGCTGGCGGCTGCAACGATCGTTGCCGTCACCACCCTCTCACTGGCAGCCTGCAACAACAGCAGCGGCACCAGCGACACGGGGAGCAGCACCGCGGGCGCCGCGGTCACCGGCGGCACCCTGAACATGCTCGGGGCGGGTGACGTCGACTACATGGATCCGAACATCAGCTACTACTCGGTCGGCTACCTGAACCTGCGGATGTGGAGCCGTCAGCTGTTCACCTACCCGGCCGACCCCGGGGGCAAGAACACCACACCGGTCGCGGACCTCGCCACCGAACTGCCGACCACCGCCAACGGCGGGATCAGCGCCGACGGCAAGACCTACACGATCAAGATCAAGTCGGGCGCCCAGTGGAACACCAGCCCGGCCCGCCAGGTCACCGCGGCCGACCTCGTCCGCGGCCTGAAGCGGACCGCGAACCCGGTCCAGCCGTTCGGCGGCATCCCGGACTTCGCGAACCTGATCGTCGGCTTCCCGGCGTTCCAGGCCGGCTTCGCCAAGGTGGCGAGCACCCCGGCCGCGATCGCGTCCTACATCAACAACACCCCGCTGCCCGGCGTGGTCGCCAAGGACGACACCACAGTCGTCTTCACGCTGACCCAGCCGGCCACCTACTTCCCCGACATGCTCACGCTGCCGGCCTTCTCCCCGGCTCCGGTCGAGGCGTTGAAGTATCTGCCGGCCAGCACAGAGCTCGGCAACAACTTCCCGTCCGACGGTCCGTACCAGGTGGACTCCTGGGTGCCGACCAAGTCGATCACCTACACGCGCAACCCGGCCTGGAACGCGAGCACCGACACGGTCCGCAAGGCCTACGTGGACAAGATCAACGTCAACGAGACGGTCAGCCAGGACTCCATCCAGCAGCAGTTGCAGACCGGGACGCCGAGCGCCGACCTCGAGTTCGACGTCGGCCCGCCACCGTCGCAACTCCCCGCGCTGATCGCCAAGAAGGACCCGAACCTCAACCTCGGGGAGACCGCGTCGACCAACCCGTACGTCGTCTACAACACGGCCTCACCGAACAACAACAAGGCACTGGCGAACTTGAAGGTGCGGCAGGCGATCAGCTACGCGATCAACCGGGACAACGTGCTGCAGGTGCTCGGCGGACCGACGATCAACCCGCCGCTCACCCACGTGCTGCCGGCCAGCATCGTCGGCTCGAAGCAGATCGACCCGTACCCGTTCAACGTGGACAAGGCCAAGCAGTTGCTGGCCGAAGCGGGCTACCCGAAGCTGACGCTGAAGTTCCTCTACCGGAACGCGTCCGAGGGCGGCAGCAAGGCCTTCCAGACGATCCAGCAGGATCTCAGCAAGGCGGGGATCACCGTGGTCGGCGTACCGTCGCCCAACGCGGACTTCTACGTGAAGTACCTGCAGGTCCCGACGGCCGCGCGCAGCGGGGTCTGGGATCTGTCCCTGGCCAGCTGGGGCGCCGACTGGTACGGCAACGCGGCGCTGTCCTTCTTCAACCCGCTGTTCTCCGGGACCCCGTCGTTCCCGCCGATCGGCAGCAACTTCGGCCTGTACAACGACCCGTCCACGAACACGCTGATCCAGCAGGCGGCCGCGGCGCCGACCGAGGACCAGGCTGCGGCGCTCTGGGCCCAGGCGGACGCGAAGGTGATGGCCGACGCGCCCTTCTACCCCCTCACCAACCCGAAGTGGCCGAACTACCACGCGTCACAGGTGAACAACGCGGTCTTCGTGCCCGCGATGCAGATGTTCGACCCCACGAACGTCTGGCTCGCCAAGGACAAGCAGGGCTGATTGATGGCATTGCTGGAAGTCCGTGACCTCAGGGTCTCGTTCGACACCCCGGACGGCATCGTCCGTGCCGTCCGGGGGCTGTCGTTCTCGATCGAGCCGGGTCAGACCCTGGCCGTGGTCGGCGAGTCCGGGTCGGGCAAGAGCGTGGCCACCCAGACCATCACCGGTCTGACCCGTGGTGCCGAGGTGTCCGGTACGGCGGTCTTCGACGGCACCGACCTGATCACCGCGGACGCACCGACCCTGCGCCGGTTGCGCGGCGCGGAGATCGGGATGATCTTCCAGGACCCGCTGTCCAGCCTGCACCCGCTCTACCGGATCGGCTGGCAGATCGTGGAGATGATCCAGGCGCACGACCGGGGGATCTCCAAGCGGGACGCCCGCCGCCGGGCGGCCGACCTGCTGACCCTGGTCGGCATCCCGCGGGCGTCGGAGCGGATCGACGACTATCCGCACCAGTTCTCCGGCGGGATGCGGCAGCGGGTGATGATCGCGATGGCGATGGCACTCGACCCGGCGCTGCTGATCGCGGACGAGCCGACCACCGCGCTCGACGTGACCGTGCAGGCCCAGGTGCTGAGCGTGATGCGCAAGCTCCAGCAGGAGTTCGGCACCGCGATCATCCTGATCACGCACGACCTGGGCGTGGTCGCGGAGATGTCGGACGAGGTGATCGTGATGTACGCCGGCGCGGTGATGGAACGCGCACCCCGCCGGGACATCTTCTACCGCAACCATCACCCTTACACGCAAGGGCTGCTGGCCTCATTGCCGACCCAGAAGGGCAAGCGGCTGACCCCGATCCCCGGGAGCCCGCCGAGCCTGATCAGCCTGCCGCCCGGCTGTCCCTTCGCGGCCCGCTGCCCGCATGTGTTCGACCGGTGCCGGGTGGAGACCCCGCCGCTGGCCGACGTCCAGGGCGATCCGCGGCATCAGTCGGCCTGCTGGCTGGACCACGACGTAGTCGAGGCGGTGGCTTGATGACGGAGGCCTCAACCGAACCACAGCCGCTGTTGCGCGTGCAGGACGTCCGCAAGGAGTTCCCGACCCATCGGGGCGAGGTCGTCCGCGCGGTCGACGGGGTGTCGCTGGAGGTGCGGAAGGGCGAGACGCTCGGGCTGGTCGGCGAGACCGGCTGCGGCAAGTCGACCCTGGCCCGCTGCATCGCCCACCTGTACGACGTGACGTCGGGCTCGGTGTGGTTCGACGGCAACGAACTCACCGGGCTGTCCCGCCGGGCGATGCGGCCGCTGCGCCGGGAGATCCAGATGATCTTCCAGGATCCGTACGGCTCGCTGAACCCGCGCCGGCGGGTCGGCTCGATCATCGGTGATCCGTTCGCCATCCACGGCATCTCCAAGGGCGCCGAGCGGAAGAAGCGGGTGCAGGAACTGATGGAGCTGGTCGGGCTCAACCCCGAGCACTACAACAGGTTCCCGTCCGACTTCTCCGGTGGCCAGCGGCAACGGATCGGGGTCGCCCGGGCGCTGGCGCTGCGGCCGAAGCTGGTGATCTGCGACGAACCGGTGTCGGCGCTCGACGTGTCGATCCAGGCGCAGATCATCAACCTGCTCGCGGATCTGCAGAAGGACTTCGACCTCACCTACGTCTTCATCTCGCACGACCTGTCCGTGGTCCGGCACGTGAGCGACCGGATCGCGGTGATGTACCTGGGCAAGCTGATCGAGGTGTCGCCGACCGACCAGTTGTTCGAGCAGACCCGGCATCCGTACACCCGGGCGTTGCTGTCGGCCCTTCCCGTCGCGGACCCGGACACCGCCGACAGCCGGGAGCAGATCATCCTGGCCGGCGACATCCCGTCCGCGACGAACCCGCCGCAGGGCTGCCGGTTCCACACCCGGTGCCCGAAGGCCCGTGCGGACTGTGTCGCCTCCGAGCCCCCGCTGGAACCGGTCTTCGACGACGACCCGGCCCACCGGACCGCCTGCTTCTTCCCGTTGACGATCGGCGAGGACCTGTCCACCGCCGTACCGGAGCTAGTGGATCTTCCAGATCGGGAGGCATCATGACCGCCGCGCTGGAAGTGATCGAGGCGCCCGCCAAGGCGATCGAGGGACGCAGCCCGGTCCTGCTGGCGATGCGGCGGCTGCGGCGCGACAAGGTGGCGATGATCTCGCTCGTGGTGATCGTGCTGATCGTGCTGATGGCGATCTTCGCGCCGGTGGTCGCCGCGATCACCGGACACCCGCCGAACGAGCAGTACCGCCAGATCGGGCTGACCCCGGACGGCCTGCCGCGCGGGCCGAACGGTACGTTCTGGTTCGGCACCGACGACCTCGGCCGGGATGTGCTGGTCCGGATCGCTTACGGGGCTCGCATCTCGCTCCTGGTCGGCGTCGCCGCGACCGCGATCACCGTGGTCATCGGCGTGGTCCTGGGGCTGGCCGCCGGATTCCTCGGTGGCATCGTCGACACGATCCTGGCGCGGTTGATCGACGTGGTGCTGTCGGTGCCGTTCCTGCTGGTGGCGATCGCGCTGGTGTCGATCACCGGTCCGAGTCTGTCGATCACGGTGCTGGTGATCGGGTTCTTCAGCTGGGCCTCGGTGGCCAGGATCGTCCGCGGCCAGGTGCTGTCGCTGCGGGAACGCGAGTTCGTCGAGGCGGCCCGCTCGCTCGGCGCCGGCGACACCCGGATCATGTTCGTCGACGTGCTGCCGAACGTGCTGGCGCCGGTGATCGTCTACACCACACTGCTGATCCCGGTGGTCATCGTCACCCAGGCGACGTTGTCGTTCCTCGGCCTCGGACTCCCGCCACCCACCGCCGACTGGGGCGGCATGATCAGCGAGTCGCAGAACTACTACACGACCGCCTGGTGGTTCATTCTCTTCCCCGGGATCGCCCTGCTCATCACGACGCTCGCCTTCAACCTGTTCGGCGACGGCGTGCGGGACGCGTTCGATCCGCGGGCCGACCGGCTGCGCTGAAGGTGGTTTTCCGATGGTCATGTTCCTGATCCGCCGGCTCGGGCACGGCATCCTCGTGCTCTGGCTGATCACCGTCGCCGTCTTCGGGTTGTTCTTCGTTGCCCCGAGCAACGTCGCGCAGACGCTGGCCGGCCGGCAGGCGACGCCCGAGACCATCGCCCTGATCAAACAACGACTCGGGCTCGACCAGCCGGTTTGGAAGCAGTACCTCGACTTCATCAAGAACGCGCTGCACGGCAACCTCGGGTACGACTACTACCACCAGGTGCCGGTGACAACGATCATCGGGCAGGCCTTGCCGATCACGGTGTCACTGGCACTGGGGGCAGCAGTCCTGTGGTTGCTGCTCGGAGTGTTCAACGGAGTGATCTCGGCGGTCCACCCGCGGTCGCTGGCCGATCGCGGTCTCACCCTGTTCTCGTTGTTCTTCTACTCGTTCCCGTCGTTCCTGCTCGGGTTGCTGCTGCTGTACTTCCTGTACTTCCGGCTCACGCTCGCCGGGTTCACCTGGTTCCCGGCCGGCGGGTACACCGGCATCACCCAGGGAGTCGGTTCCTGGGTGCAGCATCTGTTGTTGCCATGGATCGCGCTCGCCCTGTTGCTGGCGGCGACGTACACGCGGCTGACCCGCGGGGCGATGCTCGACGTGCTCGGCGAGGACTACATCCGTACTGCGCGGTCGAAGGGGATCCGGGAACGACGAGTGATCGTGCGGCACGGACTGCGGAGCGCGCTGACGCCGGTCGTCACCCAGTTCGGCATCGACCTGGGCCAGTTGATCGGTGGCGTGGTCGTCATCGAGACCGTCTTCAGCCTGCCCGGGCTGGGACAGACCGCGGTGGTCGCGATCAACCAGCAGGACCTCCCGGTGATCATCGGCATCGTGCTGTTCGCCTCCGCCGCCGTCGTGGTGGCGAACATCCTGGTCGACATCGTGTACGCCGTCCTGGATCCCCGCGTCCGGCTGCACTAGGCGGACAGGTGGTCCAGGCCCGGTGATACTGGGCGCATGACGATCGCGGTGTACGGCGCGGGTGGCGTCGGTTGCTATGTCGGAGGGCGGCTCGCCGCTACCGGGACCGAGGTGGTTCTGATCGGGCGGCAGCGTCTGGCCGGAGAACTGGCCGAGCACGGCCTTCATCTCACGGACTACCTGGGCGCCGACCTGCGGGTGAAGGACGTCCGCTTCGAGACGACCCCGGCCGGCGTCGGCGAGGCCGGGCTCGTGCTCGTCACCGTGAAGTCCGCGGCCACGGCGACCGTCGCGGACGAGCTGGCAGCGGTCCTGAAACCCGGCGCGATCGTGGTCAGCTTCCAGAACGGCGTCCGCAACGGCGACGTCCTGCGGGAGCGGCTGACCGATCACCTCGTGCTGACCGGCATGGTTCCCTTCAGCGTGCTGAACCGCGGCGGCGGCGCCTTCCACCAGGGCACCCAGGGCGACCTCGACGTCCAGCAGAACCCTGCTCTGCAAACCTTCACGGACGCCTTCGCCCGGGCGGGACTCCCCCTCACCCAGCACGCCGACATCCTTCCCGTGCAATGGGCGAAGCTGCTGCTGAACCTCAACAACCCGGTCAACGCTCTCTCGGACTTACCACTGAAGGACGAGCTCTCGCAGCACGCCTATCGCCGGTGCCTGGCTGCCGCCCAGTCCGAGACTCTCGCTGTGCTGAAGGCGAAAGGCATCACCCCCGCGCAGCTGATGCCATTGCCGACGCGCAGGCTTCCCGACGTCATGCGGCTGCCCGACTTCTTGTTCAAGCGCCTGGCCGGAAAGATGATTGCGATCGATCCCCATGCCCGCACTTCGATGTGGGAGGACCTGCAGGCGGGGCGTCGGACCGAGATCGACTACCTCAACGGTGAGGTGGTCCGGCTGGCCGAATCCTTGGGCCGCAAGGCCCCGGTGAACGCCAAGCTGATCGAGCTGATCCGCGCCGCTGAGTCCGGCGGGCAGCGGTCCTGGACCGGTCCCGCCCTGCTCACCGAACTGAAAGCGGCAGGCCGGCCCGCGTCCTGATACTGACCGTGCCCTACCTGTCCGGCCGCCCAGCGGTGCCCAAGTGGGCGGCCGGCGGCAGCAAGGCTGCGTCCGCGAGCGGCCACGCGCTCGGATTCGCGCCGAGGCGTGCCAGCTCGGTCACTTGCAGTACGCACCACGGCGACAACCCGTCCTGGGCGCCGACTTCCGGCCACGCGACCCACCGGTACGCCGCGACCTCGGCCGGGGCAGGGGTGATCTCCCCCGCGCAGGTGACCCGGAACACCGGGCACAGCTCGTTCTCGACGATCCCCTCGGGCATCTCCGCGCGGTAGCGGAACGCGGGCAGGACCAGGTCCACCTGCTCAGCGACCAGGCCGAGTTCGTCGCGGAGGCGGCGGCTGACGGCATCCTCGAGCGGTTCACCGGGGAGTGGGTGCCCACAGCAACTATTCGTCCAGACGCCCGGCCAGGTGCGCTTGGTGGGCGCCCGCTGGGTCAGCAGTACCCGCTCCTGGTCGTCGACCACATAGCTGGAGAACGCGAGATGCAGCGGGGTCGAGGCATGGTGGACCGTCGCCTTGTCCTGACGGCCGATCGCCCGGCCGGCCTCGTCCACCAGCACTACCTGCTCAGTGTCCACGGAGGCGAGCCTAGCGGCCACGACCGAGATAGGCAGTTGTCACCGATATCGGGACCCCGGCTCTGTCAGCCACGCCTACTGAGGCAGGTGGCACCGGGTCAGGTCACACTGATGGTGACAGGGGAGGGTGGCTGGTGGAGACGAAGACGGTTGAGGCGCTCGTCAGTGTGGGCGGCCGGTATGTGGGGCAGGCGCCGTTGTTCACGGTGGAGTCGCCTTGGTGGTCCGAGATCGGGAGCGTCACGCGCCAGCTTGACGAGTTGCTCGGTACGCCGACTATGGTCCTTCGGCTGCTCGAGACCCACGATGCCGACCGCATGCGCGGTGGCCGGGTGCTCTATCACGTCCAGGTGGAGAGCGAGCCGCGTCCCGGAGTACTGGATCCAAGGCCTCGTCCCGACTGGCCGGACCTCACCAAACCTCATCCGTTGCGATCCACCTGGGCTGAGGTCGACGGACCGCGGCGGCTGATCTCCTGGGCCACCGGCTTCATCGGCGAGGACACTCCTGCCCAGGTGAAGTCCTGGAATCTCTCCTGCTTGATCCAGTTCGCCGGTGCCGGTGCGTGGGCGAAGGCGACCAGCCGGTTCTGCAGTGTCGACGCCGACATCATCCAGCACGTCCACAGGTACGACGCTGCGCTCGCACCCGGCGTACTCGCGGTCGACCTGGACAACCGGTGGTCCCTGCTGCGCCATGCTCCTGGGATCGACTGCTGGGAACCAGATCAGGCGACTGTGCAGGATGTGGTCAGCCGCTGGGTCGCAGTACAGGCGGCTCTTGCTGCGGAGGCGGACGAGCTGAACACGCCGCGGATGCTGCCGCGGGATCTGCCGGGTGAGCTGGACTCGTTGCTGGCAGGCGAGGCGGGCACGCAACTGTCGGCAGAGGAGCTCGCCGGAGCTCGGCAACTGACGGAAGACCTGCCCGCGATCATCGACGCACTCGAGTCGTCAGGGCTGCCGAACACCCTTGTGCACGGGGATTTCCACCCCGGCAACTGGCGTTCGGACGGGACGAACCGGTTGATCGTCGATTGGGCCGACAGCTACGTCGGCCATCCCGCCGCCGACATCGAGCGTCTTCGCGTCTGGCTGCCTGTCGAGAAACAAGACAACGCCGTCTCGACCTGGACGGCGGCCTGGCGCAAGCACCTTCCAGGCAGCGAACCGTCGCGCGCGCTGAAACCGAGCACCGTGATCGCCGAACTCCTGGGCGCGGTGACGTACCAACGCTTCCTGGACAACATCGAGCCGAGCGAACGCATCTATCACCAAGGTGACCCCGCGGACTGTATCCGTGACGCTGTCATAGCCGCCGCGGCTCTCGATCAGGTGCGCTGACAGCGCCGATTCACCCTTTCGTCTGGCAGTGTTGCGACCGTGACGGTTCTGGTGACGGGAGCGACCGGCAACGCCGGCGGGGCTGTGGTTCGGGCGCTGGCGGCAGCGGGTCTGCCCGGGCGGGCGTTGGCGCGGAGCAAGGTCGAACTGCCTGCTGGGATCGAGCCCGTGTACGGCGATCTCAATCAGCCCGACACCTTCGTCGAATCACTCGACGGGGTTTCCGGGATCTTCCTGCTCAGCGGTTACGACCGGATCGAGGAGTTGCTGGCGAACGCGGTGAAGGCCGGCGTCCAGCGGGTCGCCTTGCTGTCGAGCAGTTCGGTCGTCGGTACGGAGACGGCGAACGCGATCGCTCAGTACCACCTGGCCGCCGAGGCCGCGGTGGATGCCTCCGGGCTGGACTGGACGTATCTGCGGCCGAACACCTTCATGTCGAACACCCTGCGCTGGCTCGATCAGCTCCGCGCGGGTGATGTCGTCCGCGTGCAGTTCCCCGAGGTGCCGATCTCGACGATCCACCCGCTGGACATCGCCGAGGTGGCGGTCCGTGCTCTGACGGAAGACGGTCACTCGCGAACGGCGTACCGGCTGAGTGGGCCGGTCGCGTTGAAGCCGGCGGAGCAGGTGCGGATCCTCGGCGAGGTCCTCGGCCGCCCCTTGCAGACCTATGAGATGACGCGGGCCGAGTCCCACGACGACCTGCTCGCCGCGATGCCGCCGCAGTACGCGAGCGCGATCGAATCCTTCTACGCCGACGGAATCATCGACGAGACCACCGTCACCGACACCGTCGAGACCGTCACCGGACACAGCCCCCGCACCTTGCGGGAGTGGACCCACGAGAACGCCGGGTTGTTCGCGGGCTAGCCTTCCAGGCGGTCGAGAGAACGGACGGTCACCTCGTAGCCGAGGTTGACCACCAAAGCCAGGGCGACGCCGGTACAGCGATGGCACCAGCGAACCTCGTGGCCGGGCCAGGTCGCGATGATGTCGGCGTCATGGCCGTGGCATTCCGAGCAGTCATCACGAGAGTGCGGATAGTGCGGGGCGGATTGTGCGGAGCTGTCGGCACCGAGTGTGGCCGGCTTCGTCATGAACCTAGCCTGCTCGCCGTGCGGGCAGGCAGGCAACTCAGTCGGCGCTGCGCGACCAGCCTGTCCGATATGTGGGCACTTCTGTTGCCTTCAGTAGCCGACTAGCCACTTATGGCGACAGATTTGCCCCAGTTTCACTGGGAGTTTCCGCAGGCGGGGTTTCAGTGACGGGGTCCGTCGGGGTCGGCGTCGGAGTGTCCGGCGGCGGCGTTGGGGTGTCCGGCGGAGGAGTCGGGGTGTCGGGCGGCGTACTGGTCGGAGGTGTCGGTGTGCTCGTCGGCTGGGTCTGCGGCGGCTTCGTGGGCTGGCTGGGCGGCTGTTGCCACGGGGGCTGCGACGGGACCGGGGTCTTCGGCGGGAACGGGGTGGTCACGCCCGGGGTGGGCTTCTGCACCGGCGGCTGAGTAGGCGCGGTGGTTGTCGTCAACCCCTGGGTCGGCGTCGGGGTAGGCGTCGGGGTGGTCGTGGCCTGGCCGGTGGGCTCCTCGGTGGGATCGCCACCGGGTTCGACGTTGCCGTCGTCGCCGGTCGATTGCGGGATCACGCCCTCGGTGTCGGGCAGCGTGACCGTGGACTGGCTGTAGGTCTGCATCCACCGGAGCACGGTGGACACGTAGTCCATGGAGTGGTTGTAGCGCAGTACGGCCTGGACCAGGCCCTGCGGATCGCGCAGGTTCGCGCCTCCCGAGCACAGGTACTCGCCTGCCGCC
>NZ_DASRXP010000439.1:0-4695 GCF_035687465.1 Kribbella sp. | reverse complement strand
GGTAGCTTCCGGACCGAGCCGCACGTCGCTCAGGACGGACCAGGCGGCGCCGTAGGAGGCGGGCGCGTCGCCGAAGTCCTCGCCGGTGGACGCGACGAGGGAGAACACGTCGCCGGAGCTAGGGGTGTTGAAGGCCGGGAGCTTCGCGTTCTTGGTGAACATCGCAGTGATGTCGAAGGCAACGGCCTTGACGACGCCGTTCACCCGGACCGAGCCGCAAGCTCCGGTAGCTGCTGAGTCTGGTCCCTCGCCGGTGTCGGTGTTGAGGCAGTTCGGCCCGGCGTCGTGGTTCGCCGCGGTGATCGTGTCGCCCGCCACCGCGAGGTTGTTGCCCTGACCCACCTTGCTGAGGCTGAGGCCGGCGGTGGTCAACCGGAAGACCGAGTGCAGTTCGGACTGGCCGGTGGGCCGACCGTTCACCGTCTGGGTCGCGGCTCCACCGATGCCGGCGAGGTGCAGGATCGGGTCGCGTACCGGTTGGGAGAAGGTGATCGTGACCGTGCCACGGTTACCGCAACTGCCGGTCGAGGCGCATGTGCCGGTGTTGACGACGATGTCCTCGGCGGGAGTCGTGCGCGCGATCGCCGGTGAGTAGGTGCTGTCGGTGCTGCCACGGACCCCGGCGGTCGTTGCATCGAACAACTCTGTCTGACCGGTCACCGAAATCGTCTGAGCCAGCTCCGAGCCCGGCAACTTGGCGATCGCCATCTGCCCTTGACTGAAAGGCTCCCTGGGCACCTGGTACGCAACGGCCGAACCGGAGCCGCCGAGCACCATCACCACCACGAGGGAGACCAACCACTTGCCGGACCGCCTCCCCGCCATTCGCCGCCCTCCCGAGCACTCACGTTTCCGCATGCGTCGGCCACGGGGCGAGCGGGCCAGCGTAGAGCTAACGCTCGACGCCGACACGATGTTACGGGGCAATCACCCAGCGAGTTCGTAGATCCGCACTCGGCCCTCGCTGTGTCGCAGGTGAGCCAGTCTGACCAGCTCCGGCGACTCTGGTCCGTCCCGGAGATCGGCGTACAGCCAGCGCACGTCGTACTGCGTGCGCAGCCGCCGCAGGACTACGGGAGTCGGCGCGGCGATCGCCTCGTTGGTCAGGTCGACGCGGTCCGGCCATGGCGAAGGCTGATTGGTGTAGCGCCGACCGCCGACGCCCTGGCTGGCCATCGCCTGCTGCGTGTAGGCCCAGCCCTCGATCAAGGTGCGACGACCGGCGATGCCACTGACGATGTACCCGCGGGCGTCGCAGCCGGGCCGCTGTGATCCGGCGGGGCGGCAGTAGGTGTTGGTCGCGACCACGTCGGTCGGCCGGGAATTCTTCGCCAGCCACAGCGCGGCGCCCGCCTCGTCCGGATACACCTGCCACAACTTCGAGTTGAAGGTCTTCGCCTGCTTGCCGCCGTTCAGGTGCAGGTTAGAGGCGAAGTTGGTTGCCGATGGCACCACGAGGATGGTGAGCAACACCAGCACTCCCCCGAGCCCGGCCACGACCGTCCAACGTTTGACCAGCACGGGCCAGAGCAGAGCGAGCACCACGGTTACTGCGAAGACAGCTATCAACGGGCGAGCCACCAGCACGACCCGGTCCAGTTGATCGCCGACCGGACGGGTCTTTGCCCACAGCAACACGAACGCGTAGAGCCCACCGAGCAGGACTGCCAGCAGCCCGACCGTGATGGCCGCGTGACGCCTGTCGGCGACCTTCCTCACCCAGCCGGCTGCCATCCATCCGACCGCCGCGAGGCTGAGTGGCACGACGCTGCGGACGAAGTACGACTCACTTGCTGACGGGTGATCGATCAGCAGGAAGCCGGCCCAGCCGGCGATGAGACCGCCGACCAGGAACCACCCGAGGGGATCCTGCCGGAGTTCCCGCCGGCCGAGCAGGCCGTAGCCCGCGGCGGCGGTCGCCTGGGCAACCAGCATCAGACCGAAGACCACGAGAGCGCCGACGACCGACAAGAGGTGCCCGGAGGAGAGAGCGGGCAGGATCAGGCCGCCTTCGCCCGGGTGTGTCGCGTCGCGGGTAGCCGCGCGGTACCCGGCCTGCAGTTTCACGATCGCGAGCAGTTGGATCCCCGAGCCACTGGTGCTGCCGGCAACGGTGAGGAGCGTGCCAGCAGCAGATGCCACCAGCAACAACCCGGCCGCGATGAAGCGAGCGGGCAACTTCCGGTCCCGGATCAGGAGGTAGAGCGCCGACAGCCCGACCGCGCCGACCAGGATCGGCAGCACCGTCGGCTTCGAACCACCGCCGACGACCGCCACGCCCAACGCCAGCACCCACAAACCGGGCCTACGGCTGCCCCGAAAGAGCAGTTCGATCAAGAACACCGCCGCCGCGGTGCCGGTGATCATCCCGAAGGTCTGCGAGGGGCTGACAAGGCTGAGCGGCGGCGCGAGGTCCACGTTCGTGTCGATCAGCGACCCGAGTTGTGGTCCCGCGAGCGCGGCCGCTGCCAGTACTCCGGTCCACCAAACGCGGCTCACCGTCCGGGCCAGCGTTGCGCAGACCAGCAGCGCGACCACGCCCATCGGCAGCAACCACAGCCGGTAGAGCACCTCGATCGGCGACAGCCTGGTGATGTCGACCGCGGCGGCCATGTCGGCGTTCGCGAACCAGTGGTAGTCCAGCGACAGCCCCGCCACCTGCGGCAACTGCGGCGGCACCGACCGCATCAACTCGTTCACCATCGACAGGTGGTAGAGCAGATCCGGATAGTACGCCGTACCGTCCGGCGGCATCGGGTGGTACGCCAGTACGCCGAAGGTGGTCCCACCTAGGAGCACGGTCGCGGCGATCACTAGGCCCCAGGTCCACGCGATCGGCAGTGGGTGGGGTTCGGCGATCCGCCAATGCGAGCGCAGACCTGGCACCGCTGCGAAGGCAACGATCAACAAAGCGGGCCAGACCACTAGCCACTGTTGCCAGCCGAGTGCGGTGAACAGCGCCCACCCGATCAGTTGATAGGTGGCGCCGACGACTGCGCCCAGTCCGACATCTTCAGCCCAGTTCCCGATGCTGCGCCACAGGGCACGGAGGATCAGTACGCCGGGCAGCACCACGCACCCGCCGAAGTACAGGGCATAGCGCGTGATGGACCACAGCGGCACGTCCAGCCGCAGCAGACCGATCACCGCGACGGCAAGCGGGAGTACCCAGGGCAGCAACCGTGCCGCCGGCCGGGTGGTGAGGAGGGTCAAGTTCGGGCCGGCTCCTGCTCGAGGGTCTGATGTCCCTGATCCTCGCGGCTGTCATAGCCGACCAGGAACTGCGGACGCTTCTGACTGGACTGGAACAGCCGGGCCACGTACTCGCCGAGCAGGCCGAGACACAGCAACTGGATCGCGCCGATCACGCCGACCGCGAGCACCGTGGACGTCCAGCCCGGGATGCTCCGACCGGCGAGCTTGATCACCAGCGCCCCCACCACGAACAGGCCGGACAGCAGGCCACCGAACAGGCCGAGCCAGGTCGCCAGCCGCAGTGGTGCAGCAGAGAAGGCGGTCACACTGTCGAACGCCAACCGGAGCATCTTGCTCAGGCTGTACTTCGTCGTGCCTGCGGCCCGCTCTGCGCGCACGTACTTCACCTCGGCACTGGGGAATCCCAGCCACGGGATGACAAGCCGGAACACCCGGCCGTCCTCCGGCAGCCCGTTCACCGCGTCGACCACGCGACGCGACACCAGCCGGAAGTCCCCCGCGTCGAACGGAATGTCCTTGCCGACCAGCCGGCACATCAACCGGTAGTACATCCGCGCCGAGGTCCGCTTGGCCCAGGAGTCACTCGAACGATCCGAGCGGACGCCGTACACGACGTCGACGTCCTGGTCCCGGACGGCGGCCAACAGGTCGGCGATCACCTCAGGTGGGTCCTGCAGGTCGGCGTCGATCGTGACCAAGTACTTGCCACGGGCCCGGCGGAACCCGGCCGAGAGAGCTGCCTGGTGACCCGAGTTCCGGAGCAGGCGGACGAGTCGCAGCTCGGGCCAGTCGGCTGCTGCCGCGAGCAGCATCGACGCGGTGGCGTCCCGGCTGCCGTCATCGACCACCAGCACCTCATATGTCACTCCCAGCCCGTCGAGCAGCGGGTGCATCCGGGCGAAGAACATCGGCAGCACCTCTTCCTCGTCGTACATCGGCACGACGACGGAGAGCTCGGGTACGACGTCCCCCATGACCGGCAAGCCTCCTGAAGCTGATCTAGACCACTAAGTTCTTCTGTTAACGCTCCAAACACCCAAAAAGATGCGCCCAACCAGAAACTGGCAACTAGTTGCCGATGATCAGTCGGCCGCCGACAGGGCGATCGCGCCCGTTCGGCGGGGGTCGCCGACGGCGATCAGGCCGTCGGTGGGGTCCCAGAAGGCGGCGGCCACTCCGCCGAAGTACATGGAGTGCGGCGGCATCGGGCGGGTCGGCAGGTTGGTCGTGCCGGACACCGCGAGGTCGTCCTCGTAGTCGACCACGACCTCCTCGCGGACGCGGACGTGGACCCGGGGATGCTCGACGGCTTCCTGCAGTGAGAGGCCGCCGTGGGTGTAGAGCGCGTAGACCTGCGCGAGGGCGGTCGGGATCCGGTCCGAGCCGGGTGAGCTGATCGCCAGCACCGCGCCGTCGCTTTCGCGGCGGGCCACGCTCGGCGCCATGTTCGAGGTGAGCCGGGTGCCCGGCGCGAGACTG
>NZ_DASRXP010000438.1:0-5277 GCF_035687465.1 Kribbella sp. | reverse complement strand
CACCGAGAGCAGAGCAGGCGATGCCGCGGCGATCAGAGCACCGCGGGAGACGGGAGGATCGAAACTCCGCAGCCGGACCGGCTCAGGGGCGATGGACTCGGGAACGGGTTCGTCGATGCCAGGCGACGAGTCCATGACCTGGTCCACCGGCGCGACAAGCTCAGCGGCTGGACCCGTTCCCCGGCCGCGGGGCTCGTGGACCAACTCGATGCCGGCGCTCGGCAACGGCTCATCTCGCACCGTTCGCTCAGCAGTGTCGTTCAGCCTGGGGAACGCTGTGACATCTCCAAGCACTACCGGACGCGTTCGGGCGATGAGGGGGCGGCCACGATCGGGGGAAGTTCCGGTCGCGGCCGGATTGTCATCCCTGCCGGGGCTGGGGTGATCGGCCGATCCCGTCTGCTCAGGCGGCATCTTTTGCTCACGCTGAGGCGCCGCGGCCGAACGATCTTGATCCGCGGCCGGCGACTGGTCGTCCACTGATTCGGGTGAGTGCATCACCCGGGACGGATGAGTCAGGTCCGGCGGATTCCGTCGGCCGGCTCTTGCCGCGCCCGGGTCCGATCCGGCCTCCACTTCGGGAGCTCCAGCCGGTTCGATCGACCAGGAGTCCGGACCCGGCGCGAAGATCGGTCCGGGACGCAGGGATGCCTGCTCGGCGTGCGATTCATGGTCCGGCGGTGAAGATGTCTCCACGGCATGGTGCGGCGTCGGCTCGACGCCCATGGGGGCAAGTGGTGCACCCGACTGAACCGAGGGGTCTGGTTCAGGCTCCCAAGCCGCTGGCTCGGTCTGAGCCTCGGTTGCCGGAGTTGCCGATCGATCGGCGGCCGCCTCAGTCGGCGATTCGCTCGGTGATGAGGCATTGAAGCCACGCTTGCGGCTCTCCGCGAGGGAACGACGAGGCAAGCGCGGTACAGATTCCTGAGGTGTCGGTGCCGGAGCGGCTGCAGGAGGCAAGGGAACCGTCACAGCAGAGAGCCCGCCCAGCATCGCGAGCCCGAAGGCATTGTTCGCCTCCATCTCAGCCAGCGTTCGCTCGAACTCGCCGATGCTGCGGAAGGGTCTGTCCGGTTCGATCGGGGCTCCGACCGAGTCCGTTGTTACCGATGTCAGCACCGGACGACCCGGCCGGGTAGTCGTCGTGGCCGACGCTCGGCGACGGCGTAGAACAGGCTGCTCTTCGGCAACTGGCTGTTCGCCCGCGAACGGCTGTTCCCCGTCAGGTGGCGTTTCCCCGGCTGAGGGGTCTGCCATGGCCGGCTGCGGATCAGACCGACGGCGACGCGGTTTGAGCTCTGTGAGCGGCATCTGTCGTTGCTGCTCACCAGCACTACGGACCGCGCCGAACCCCACCAGCACCCCGATCGGTGGTCCTTCGACCTCACCGAGTCCGCTTTGCCCGCCACCTGAGGCCAGCAACTCCCTGGCGCCGGCAACATCCGGACCGGTCAGGAAGGAGCTCAGTATCGGCGCTCGCAGCCGGATGACCGGGACCAGCCTGGGAGCACGAGCCCAGGCACGAGTACCGACGGGGGGAACGACCGGACTCGGTGCGTCCCGTTCCTTGCGATCCGGCGCGGGTACTGGCTCGAGTGCGCTTCGGCGACCTCTCAGGTGGAACGGCCAGCGCATCAGTCACCTCCAGATTCTCGTCCGGCGCAAGCGCCCCGTGGTCAGTCCAGCTGCTGGTGAATCCTGCCGATGCCGTCGATCACCGTCGCCCTGGTCGCGTGATCCAGATCGAGGATCTCGGCGTGCGACCAGTGCAGGTAGTAGGCGACGTACACGACCTCCTCCCAGAGCCGGTCGGTCGAGTACGTCGTCAGGCTTCCCCCGCCGAATCACCCGCGATGTCGACGGCGTAGTCGTGGTGGCAGTTGGGACACGTCACGTCCACCTCGGTATGACCGCTCTGGTTGATCCGCCGGTAGAGGTCCTGCAGAAAAGCCAGATCGGACGCGAACAGACACTCGACCACCAAGGAGTCCACCGTCGGCAAACTGCCCAGCCGGACCAGCGTCCGTTCCAGCAGCAGGACCGTCAGGTACGCCGGGTTCTGCCGCACTCGCGAATCCGTCTGGGTGCTGATCTCGTCGCGAGCCGTCGCCAGCCGCATCGCCCCTTCGCGATGCAACGTCCCCTGCTCGTCGACGAAACCACGCGGGAGCACGAACGGGTACTCGGTCCGCAGGCCGGTCTCGTCTTGGCCCGGCACCGCCGGCGGAGCCACCGCACTGTGCGGCGTCATAGCGGCTTGCTCCAGATCTCCTCACAGGTGATCTTGCACTCGATCATCGACGCCTCTCCCTGACCGGCCTTGGCGGAGGTGACACTGATCTCCGACAGCCAGGCGTTCTCCATCATGTAGACGGTCTGCACCGCGCCGGCAGCGTCGTAGACAGTCAAGGTCCCCGGCTGTCGTGCTCGGTCGTCGCCGTCTCGCGCCATCTGATGCCAGAGCATGATCGCAGCGACACCGGCGCCGTCGACCGCGCGCTTCAGGGTGACCATCGGCGGCTCGGTCTTGCCGAACTGCTTCGTGAGCTGCGTTACCCCACGATCGTTGTTGAAAATGTATTCCGAGGGCGTCACCTTGGAGTTGATACCGGCCAATTCAGAAAAGGCCATCCGGCCGATCGGAGTGCCGGTGAATTCCGCCACGAACCTTCCCCCGGTGGCCACTTGCCCTTGGGTACCCGTCGTACTGACACCTAGTCCCACTGTGTCACTCCTGTCTTCATCGAGTCGATCGACCCATTCATCGATCAGAGCTGAATGATCGCGTCACAGACCAGCGTGACCCGCATCATCACAACGGACGCACTGCCGGCCTGGGCCGCGTCGAGTTCGAGTTTCGAGCACCACGCGTTCTCCAGCAGGCACGCCAGCGAGGGCATACCCGACTTGTCGAGGATGTCGAACGAGGCAGGCAGTTTCGCCAGCGGATTGTTCATCCGGGCCAGCAGGTGCCAACCGTAGAGCTGAGCGAAACCCCGTCGATCCAACGCTCTTTCCAGCACGATCGACGGTGCTTTCGCCCGGCCGAACTGTTTGGTGTGGACATTTCCCATTCGGTTGTTGTACGAGTACTCCTGAAACTCCACCTCGGAGGTGAAACCCGCCAGCTTGGAGAATCCGATCCCCGCGGCCCAGCCCTCACACATCACGACGAATCGTGGCGAACTGACGACTCCCGGCGCCAGCAGCGCCGAAATCACTCCTGCAACTCCGTTCCCTCGGCGAACTGTGACAGCCTGAACACCACGAACTCGGCCGGCTTCACCGGCGCGATGCCGATGTCGACCGTGAGAATTCCGGCGTCGCGGTTCTCGGGTGGATTGTTCTCGGCGTCGCACTTGACGTAGAAGGCCTCCTCGGGAGTGCGCCCGAACAATGCCCCGGTCCGCCAGATCCGGCGTAAGAACGCACTGATGGTGCGATCCACCGAGGACCACAGGAATTCGTCGTTGGGTTCGAAGACGACCCAGTTGGTGCTGGTGAGGATCGACTTCTCGATGTAGTTGAACAACCGCCGGACGTTCAGGTAGCGCCATTCCGGATCACTGGACAGGGTGCGCGCGCCCCAGATCCGGATGCCCTGCCCCGGCAGGAACCGCAGGCAGTTGACCCCGATCGGGTTGAGCTGGTCGTGTTCGCCCCGGGTGAGCGAGGACTGCAGGTCCAGCACCCCGCGGATCACCTCGTTGGCCGGTGCCTTGTGAACTCCGCGGGTCTCGTCGTTGCGCGCCCAGACTCCAGCAACGTGGCCGCTCGGTGGCAGGTACATCGGCTTGCCGCTCCGCGGATCGGCTACTTGCACCCAGGGCCAGTACAGGGTCGCGTACTTCGAGTCGTAGCCGGCCGTGTTCAGCCGCCAGTCCTTGATCTGTTGCGGTCGCAGTCCGGGCGGCGCGTCGAGAATGGCAACTCGGTCCGACATCAGCTCGCAGTGCGCGATCATCGCGAGTTGCACGGCCTTGACCCCGACGAGGTCGATCGCGCCCGCCTGATAGGCGGTCATCAGGTCGGGAACACAGAGCATGGTGATGTCGTCAACCGCCTCGAGACCGGAGAACCCGGTGCGCTCATCGGCGTCACCGACATAGTCCTCGACTCCCGCCGGACGCCGCTCCGGCTCGGCCGGCGCGAGCACGGTCGAGCCCCCTGCCTGCGGCACTGCGAGCGCGGCGCCTTTGACTTCCTCCGCTACCACCCACTTGGACTTTCGCAGCGCGGTGACCACATTCGCCGCCCCGCGCCGGGTGGTCACATTGTCGAAGACCTCTTCCTCCGGCCCCGCTTTGACCACCAGCTTGAAGACGTCCTCGCCGGGCTCGGACGGTTCGTGCACCTCGACAGTCAGTGGCTGGCCCGCCGGCGCGCTGTCCAGCGCACGAACAACGAGCGGCCTGCCGTCACCACGGCTCGGCAGCTCCGCCCGGCTGCCGACCGGACCTTCGAGCTGGCTGGGGGGCTGACCTGGCCCACCGCCGACCCGGACGACGTACGCGGTTCCGCCGCCGTTGAGGAAGTAGCCGTAGACGGAGTGCGCGAGCATCGCGCCCTCGACGAACTGCCCGAAGGTCTCCACGAACTGGGTCCAGTTGGTGACCAGAACGGCTTCGTTCAGCGGCCCCTTCGCGGCGAATCCCACGAATGCGGCCACCGCGGTACCGACCCCCTCGATCGGTTTCGAGCCGGAGGAGACTTCCTCCACATAGACACCCGGGGAAAGGTACGACGGCATCCGGACCTCCTGGCTGAGCAACTGTTCCGACGATTCGGCCTGCGGCAACTGTGCGGCGGCCGGCCCCGGTCGCGCCACAAGATCCGGTGCACGAACGGTTGCCTGATCGGGCCATTCGGTCGGCCCGGACCGCTGGCCAGAGGTTCCTGTCCTGGTTGCCCGAAGCACCCGCACAGTGGGAGTCATGCTCGACGAACTGGGCACCACGATCGGCGCGTATCTCGGCCAGGTGCTGCCGGCCGGTACGTCGGTCCGGCAGGCCCCGCCGAGCGACACCTGGAAGGACCAGGACTCCGGCATCGTCAGCCTGTTCCTGCACCGCGTGCAGGCGAGCGGAGGCGACGGGTCCGCCGGTCTGTGGACCGAAGAACGTGCCCCGGACGGACGAGTGGTCAGCCGTACGTCGCCCGAGCAGCGCTACGACTTCTGCTATCTGGTCACCGCCTGGTCGACCGACTCCGAGCTGGAGTTCGGGCTCCTGGGAGCCATCCTGCGTGCCGTTGCCAATGCCCCACTCGTTCCGGCCG
>NZ_DASRXP010000437.1:0-8568 GCF_035687465.1 Kribbella sp. | reverse complement strand
GATCGCTGGTCCAGATGGCCACTGGCGCCGGCAAGACGTTTGCCGCGGTAACCCAGTCCTACCGGCTGCTCAAGCATGGCGGCTTTAACCGGATCCTGTTCCTGGTCGATCGCAACAACCTCGCTGACCAGACACTTGCGGAATTCCAGAACTACCGCACTCCCGACGACGGCCGTCGCTTCACTGAGCTCTATAACGTCGCCAAGCTCTCCGGTGCGGGCCCGCTCGGCTCAACGAAGGTGACCATCTCGACTATTCAGCGGGTCTTCAAGTTCCTGCAGGAGGGCGAGGTCACCGACGCTGACGACCCTGGTCTGGACGAGTTCGTTCCGGACACCCCGGTCACCATCGCCTACAGCGACGTACTACCTCCCGAGACGTTCGACCTGGTGATCGTCGATGAGGCTCACCGCAGCATCTACGGCGTATGGCGCGGCGTCCTGGAGTACTTCGATGCCCATGTCATCGGCCTCACGGCCACCCCCGGCAAGCAGACGTTTGGATTCTTCCGGCAGAACCTGGTGTCGGAGTACACCTACCCGCAGTCGGTTGCCGATGGAGTCAACGTGGACTTCGACATCTATCGGATCCGTACCAAGGTCAGCGAGCAGGGATCAACCATCGAGGCCGGCACGATCGTACCGACCATCGACCGACGCACCAGAGTGCAGCGACTCGAGGCGCTCGACGAGGACTTGGAGTACCGCGCTCCCCAGCTCGACCGTGCTGTGACCGCCACAGACCAAATCAAAACCGTACTGGAGACCTTCCGTGACCGCCTCGCCAGCGAAATCTTTCCTGGCCGCACGACGGTTCCGAAGACACTGATCTTCGCCAAAGACGACAACCACGCCGAGGAGATCGTTACCCAGGTCCGGCAGGTCTTCGGAAAGGGCAACGACTTCGCAGCCAAGATCACTTATAGCGCCCGCAATGCTAAGGAACAGCTGCAGGCGCTTCGCACGTCACCAACTCTTCGCATCGCGGTCACTGTCGACATGATCGCCACCGGGACTGATGTAAAGCCATTGGAGTGTGTGTTCTTTATGCGCGACGTCCGTTCCGCGCAGTACTTCGAGCAGATGAAGGGCCGCGGCGCCCGCACCATCAGCCGCGCAGACTTCCAAGCCGTCACTCCGGACTCTGAAAACAAGACTCGCTTCGTCATCGTCGATGCCATCGGCGTCACTGAGCATGGGTACGTTGAGCCTCCGCTCAACCGGGAGAGGAGCGTCAGCCTCAAGAAGCTGCTCGACAAGGCTGCCGCGCTCAACCTCACGGAGGCTGAAGCCGCGACCCTCGCATCCCGGTTGGCCAAGCTGGGACTCGACCTCACCGATTCAGAGCGGCACGAGCTCGATGAAGTAGCCGGTCAGTCCATCCAGGACATCGTCCGTGGCCTTGTCAATGCCGTCGACCCAGACACCAGCGCTCGGACTGGAAGGTCCGTAGCAGAGCTGGTGGAGCACGCCATCGAGCCGATCGCCGCTAACCCTGAGCTTCGCAACCGGATCCTCGAACTCAGGCGTGCTCACGACCGGATCATCGATGAGGTCAGCCGCGACGAACTGCTTGAAGCTGGCGGCGTTATCGACAGGACCCGCGCAACGTCTATCGTGGAGTCCTGGCGCGACTACCTGAATGAGCATCGCGATCAGATCACTGCGATCCAGCTCGCGTACGAGGCTGGCGAGCGCCGCATCGATTTCGCCTACATCCAGGAACTCGCAGACCGGATTGCCCGGCCGCCTTACAACTGGACCCCGGACATCATCTGGAACGCCTACGTCGCGGTCGAGTTCACGAATGTCCGCAGCAGCCCTACCCGCACCTTGACCGACCTGATCTCCCTGATGCGCTACACCGTGGGCACCGACGATGAGCTCGTTCCCTATGCTGAACGCGTGCGCGAGAAATACATCGGATGGCTAGCTCAACAGGGGCAAGCCAGCGTCACCTTCACCGAACGCGAACGTTGGTGGCTCGACCGTATGGTCTCGGTAATCGCGAACTCCGCCGGCATCCGGCCCGAAGACCTTGACGACGCCCCCTTCACCGAACGCGGCGGCACTGACGGTGCCCTGCGTGACCTCGGCGACCGCACCGCCGATTTCATTGACGAGCTGAACGAGGAACTCACCGCGTGACTGTGCTTGGAGACATTTCTAACGTAATCGATTGCGAGCATCGAACGGCACCGGCAACCGGGAGAGAACCCTTTGGGTACTCGGTCGGAACTCGAGCCGTGCGGAACGGACGGATATCCCTTGACGTCGCGAAGCCAGTCGACGAAGCTACGTATTTGGGCTGGACGCGCCGAGCCACACCGGCGCCGGGCGACTTGATATTTTCCCGTGAGGCGCCAATGGGTCAGGTCGGCGCCGTACCGGTCGATGTACCTGTCTGCCTGGGACAGCGCACAGTGCTGCTTCGTCCTGATGATGAGCGCGTAGACATGCGGTTCTTGCTGTACTCGCTCATGACGCCACAGTCGCAGGCCTGGATTAGCGCTAATGCAGCCGGCACGACGGTTCTGCACCTCAACGTGGCCGATGTCAGGCGCATCCCAATTTCTTTTCTTCCCGAACTCGACGAGCAGCGACACATCCTCATCCTTCTCGAGGACCACTTGTCCCGCCTCGACGCAGCCGAGTCCTATCTGCTTACCAACGTGAAGCGTGCCGAGAGCTGGCACGGAGGATTCGTCAGGAAGACTCTCTGGTCAGATCAATACCCTCGCGCAGAGGTCGGCGGACTCCTCCGCGAGCCGATGCGCAACGGCCGTTCAGATCGCGCCGCCGCGGAGAACAGTGCAGGGACGAAGACTCTCACCCTCACCGCGGTTACGAGGAATGCCTTCATTGACAAGTATACGAAGATAACGACTACGACCCCGGAGCGTGCTGCGGGCCTCTGGCTCGAACCGGGCGATGTGTTGGTGCAACGTTCCAATACTCCCGATTTGGTAGGTTCCACTGCTCGCTACGGCGGGCCTCGCCACTGGGCCATCTTCCCGGACCTGCTCATCCGACTCCGCGCCGACGAGAGCAAGATCGACAGTCGGTTCCTCACAGCAGTTCTACGCTCCGAACCAGGTCACAGTCAGCTGCGGGGGAAGGCGAAGGGGCTTGCTGGCTCTATGCCGAAGATTGATCAAGCCGCGATCGCCGGCACCGTAGTTCCGCTTCCCGAGCCTCGTGACCAGCAACGACTTCTCGAACTAGTCGAACAGGCCGATCAAGCAGCTAACGCACTCCGGGCAGAGCTCGACCGCATCCGTCGGCGCTCAGGCAGCCTTCGTCGCGCAGTCCTCGCTGCCGCATTCTCGGGACGCCTGACGGGTGTCGCCTCCTTCCGACGAGACGCCGAGGAGATGATCGGCGGGTGATTCCGGACTTTCAGACGCTGATGCGACCCACGCTTGCTTACCTCGCGGACGGGCAGACGAAACGTTCTCGTGCGGTCAAGGAGGCGATGGCCGCGGTGTTCGCCCTGACTGATGGGGAGCAGGCTGAGCTGCTTCCGAGTGGGCGCCAGCGTACGATCGACAATCGTGTCGCCTGGGCACTCACATACTTGTCGCAAGCCGGATTGGTGGAACGCCCCCAGCGGGGTGTCGTCCGCATCAGTGATGTCGGGCGGCAGGCGCTCGAGGCGAACCCGGAACAGATTAGCTTGAAGGTGTTGGAGCAGTACCCTGCCTATGTCGCCTTTCGTAGCCGGACCCGAGACGTGGAAACTCCTGCACAGAATGCATTGCCGGCTGCCGAGTCGTCGGCGACTCCGCAGGATCTGCTCGAGCAAGCGGTGAAAGAGAATGGGGCGGTCATTGAGAACGAGCTGCTCCAGCGTGCACTGGCACTACCCTCCATCGGGTTCGAGGACCTGGTGATGAAGCTGCTCGCTGCGGTGGGTTATGGCCACGCGGGTCGGGTTGAGCGAACCAGTGCGAGCGGCGATGCCGGGATCGATGGCATCATCAGCCAGGACCCGTTGGGGTTGGACCGCATCTATGTGAGGCGAAGAGGTACGCGATCGACAAGGTCATCCACCGGCCAACGATTCAGTCCTTTGTTGGCGCCCTCATGGGTGCCCAAGGCGATCGGGGTGTATTCATCACGACCAGCTCCTTCAGCTCCGGGGCACGGGCGGAAGCGGGCCGAGTGGCATTCCGCATCGAGCTTATCGATGGCGCAAGGCTTGCCCAGCTCATGCTGCGTTACTTAGTCGGCGTTCAGGCTGAGACCACCGCAACGCTCTACCAACTCGACGAAGACTTCTTTGAGGCACTCTGATGGCGATCACCGTACCGATGCTCGCCAGCCAGAAGCGGCAGTTCGGGTAGCGGTTAAGGGGTGACGACATGATCTGGGGACGCGACGAACTTGAGTGGAGTGGACTCGTTGATGGTACTAGCGACTTCTTGGCTGAGCGGGGGCGCATCCGCCGCACCACGTCGTACACAGAACTGAACTCGGTCCTGCATCGGCGCACGGGTGCTCGATCGTTTGATTTCGCGAAGGACAGCGAGCGCGCCGCTATGGGCGCGCTGTTAGGTGAGGTCGCGTCCAGGAACCTATCGGAGGTAGGCGCCCTCGTCTCCTCGATCGTGCTGTACTTGAATGAGAACGACGCCGGTTCAGGCTTTTATCGCCTAGCCGAGGAGTTGAAGCTGCTGACGCCAAAGCCGACAGCAGACCAGCGGCTCATCTTCTGGGCCAATCAAGTGAAGGCAACTTATGACTACTACTCCTAATGCACGCCGGCTTGTCGACAAGCTGTGGTCGTACTGCAATGTGCTGCGAGATGATGGCGTCGGTGTCATCGAGTACACCGAGCAGCTGACCTATCTGCTGTTCCTGAAGATGGCGCACGAGCGGGCAACCCGGAGACTGAACCCGCAGCAGGTCGTTCCAGAGGAGTACTCCTGGCAGTTGCTGCTCGATGCCGAGGGGACGACCCTGGAGTTGGAGTACACCAGGATTCTCGTCGGCTTGGCGCAGCAGCCTGGAACGCTCGGCACCATCTTTCGTAAGGCGCAGAACCGCATTCAGGATCCAGCTAAGCTCAAGCGACTTATCGTCGACCTCATCGATCAGGAGAACTGGTCTGCATCGGGAACGGACATCAAGGGGGATGCGTATGAGGAGCTGCTCTCCAAGGGCGCATCGGACAAGGGCTCCGGAGCTGGTCAGTACTTCACGCCGCGCGACCTAATTCGGGCGATCGTTGATGTCATCGACCCCAAACCGGAAGACACCGTCGTCGACCCGGCCTGTGGCACTGGCGGATTCCTTCTCGTCGCCCACGAGCATGCCTCGGAGGGTTCGGAGAGCCTCACGCCAACGCAGCGGGAGCACCTTCGGGAGCGTTTCGTTTCCGGTTTTGAGCTGGTCGACGGAACCGCGCGGTTGGCCGCGATGAACCTCCTGCTGCATGGGATTGGTACGCCGGACGGCGACTCGCTGATCAACGTCCGGGACGCCCTTATCGCGGACCCCGGCAACCGGTGGTCGGTCGTACTGTCCAATCCGCCGTTCGGCCGGAAGTCGTCGTTGACCATGGTCGGCGCGGACGGACGCGAGGTGCGTGAGGACCTAGAAATCGAGCGGCAGGACTTCGTCGTTACGACGGGCAATAAGCAGCTCAACTTCCTACAGCACATCATGACGACGCTCGACATCAACGGCCGTGCCGCGGTCGTGCTCCCGGACAACGTCCTCTTCGAGGGCGGAGCCGGCGAGACGCTGCGCCGCAAACTGCTGGCTGACTTCGACCTGCACACAATGCTTCGTCTGCCGACCGGGATTTTCTACGCCCAGGGCGTGAAGGCAAACGTATTGTTCTTCGACAAGAAGCCCGCGTCCGAGCTGGCATGGACGAAGATGTTCTGGGTCTACGACCTGCGGACCAACCAGCACTTCACCCTCAAGCAGAACCCGTTGCGTCGTCAGCACCTCGACGAGTTCGTCGACTCCTATCTGACCGGAAAGGCTCGCGACGAGCGGGTCCAGTCCGAGCGTTGGAAGCCGTTCACCTACGAGGAACTCATCGCCCGCGACAAGGTCAACCTTGACATCACCTGGCTGCGCGACGATTCATTCGAAGATGCTGACAACCTCCCCGCACCGGAGATCATTGCCCGCGAGATCGTTGAGGACCTCACCGCAGCGCTCGTAGAGTTCGAGACGGTTGCGGCCGCGCTCGAGAACCTCGGTACCAACTAGGCAGCCGTTTCGTTACCACCAAGCAGCGCTCTTCTTGCCGCCGAGGTGGGAGCATCTTAAGTCCCGGACGTAGCGGTCGTTGCTTGCGACGCGACGCCGGCCGGGCCTTGGCCGCCGCCCTGCAGAGCAATCCCCACTCGCGGCCAAGCCTGCGGGGACCTTCTCGCAAGGTGCTTGCCTGGTCTGACGCTGGGCGATCAGACCGTACCGAAATTCACTTCCTCACTGGAGGCTCAACGATGCTTGTCCGGCTCGTGCCAGGGGCAAACCAGGATCACGTCCTAGCTACTCTCCGACAGGTCACTACCGATGCGTTGAACCTTCGGTCGTTCGGCGGTACTCCCCAGGAGCTATACAACAAGTACAGCTCCTGGGTGCGTGACTCCGTTCGCGTGCTCAGCAATCTCCTGAGCCCTGCGGACATCGAGAGGCTTCTGCTCACTCGACGGTACTGGGCTCTGCAGGCAACGGGCGGCGCAGGGCTGGTCGTCGCCATGCGCCATCTGCTCGATACGGAGATCGAAGAGCGACATCTCGCGTTCGAGGAAACCTATGGGCGGCTCGCCCACGAGTTCGGCCGCTGGGGTGGGCCGGGCCACCTTGTGGTCGCAGACACGTCTGTCTACATGGATCACGATCAGAAGTTTGAGGATCTTGAGGTAGACAAGATCCTCCGCGTCAGCGGTGAGCTCGTTCACCTGCTGATCCCGATTGCCGTCATCGACGAACTCGACAATCTGAAGCGTGGTAAGGACCGTTGGCGGCCCGGCCATACTCTCGCTGTGCTCGACAAGGTTCTTGAGAAGCCAACCGAGATCGCGACTATGCGAGAGGCCGCCGAGGGCGTCGGCAAGCTCACCGTGGAGATTGTGTTCGACCCTCCTGAGCACAGTCGACTGCCGATTATGGACGAGGAGATCATTGACCGGGCCTTAGCAGTGAAGGAGGTTGCCAGACGTCAGGTCACTCTGATCACCTACGACACGAGCCAGTCAACGCGAGCGAGAGCCCGTGGGTTGAAGACTCTCAAGCTCAAGCGTGACGAGTGGGAAGACGAGGTAAAGGCGGCAGAGAAGCCGGGTGATGGCAAGCGCAGCCGACGACGTCCGGCACCCAAAGAGTTGGATGAGCCGATCTCAAGCTCTTGATGGTGTTCGGGCAGCGCCTGCTGCAGAGGGATGTCTAGCCGGTGTGTCCTGTGCCGGGTGATGCTTGACAGTCGTGTGCCACCTGATGGTTGACGCTCGCCATGTTCGGCCAGTCTGTCTTCGACGTTTCCGTGGGGCGTCGGTGACTCAGGAGGCCGGGATTGGCACTGGTTGCGTTTGTCTGTTGTCGAGCAGCGGTTGGATGTGGTGCGGGCGGTTCTGGGTGGTGCGGGTGACGGAGGTGGCGGCCTCGGTAGGGGTGTCGCGTCAGACGGTGCATTCGTGGATGACCCGGCATCTGGTCGAGGGTGTGGCCGGGTTGGCGGATCGGTCGCATCGTCCGGTGTCGTGTCCGCATCAGGCATCGGCTGAGGTTGAAGGTGCGGGTCGCGGAGATGCGCCGGAAGCATCCGGGGTGGGGCGCGAAGCGGATTCGGCTGGAGCTGTTGCGCGGCGGTGCCGACGTGGTGGTGCAGTCGGAGCGGACCGTGAACCGGATCCGTGTCCGTCAGGGTTTGCTGGTCGGGCGGCCGCGGAAACGGAGCCGTGATTCGTGTCGGCTGTGGGAACGGTGGCAATCCCCTGAAACCGTAGAGACTTGAGTTTGTTGTTTCGGTTGTGGGCCGGCGTCCCGCTTGCTGCCTGAGGAACTCGCCCGGAGTCGGGGTCAAGGCTGGCCGGAGGCCACCCGGAGGGCTTGGCCTTGACGTCGACGAGGACGAGGTCAGACTCGGTGCGCGGGATCCGGTTGTTCATGCTGCCTGGCCGTGTTGTGGCCCATGGCCGGGCCGGTGGGTGAGTTCGTAGGTGATCGGGGAGCGCATCCCGAGCGCGGAGTGGCGCCGGTCGTGGTTGTATTCCTCGATCCAGGCAGCGACCCGGGCGCGGGCCTGGGCCTTTGTCGTGAAGTGCTCGAGCATGCGCAGTTCGAACTCCACGGTGGAATGCCAGGACTCGATCACCGCGTTGTCCAGTGCCGACCCGACCCGGCCCATCGATTGGTTGATGCCGAGCCGGGTGCAGGCCGCCCGGAAGGTCCCGGCGGTGTACTCGGCGAGTTCAACCGGTCGATGCAACACCAGGCTGTTATAGCGAGCCTAGCTGCTCTTCGAAGACCTCGGCCGGGGTTCGCCAGTCGAGGATCTTGCGGGGCCGGTTGTTGATCGCGAGAGCGACAGCTTCGAGGTCCTCGG
>NZ_DASRXP010000436.1:0-16396 GCF_035687465.1 Kribbella sp. | reverse complement strand
TTCAAACTGCTGTGGTCGCCACCGGCATCGGCTTGCCCCGCCACCAGTACGGACCCGATCAGCGCAACCACCGAGATTGCGGCGAGACGTGCTGTTCTAACCCCCACTACGTTCCCCCTAGATTTCCCCGTCCTCCCCAGGATGGAGCGACTCCAAAGACCCTCCATGGCAACACCCGTTTCCCCTCAGGTCAACGCCTGGACTCCCCGCTGCCGACCGCCTACCGCCAGCAAACAGCCAACGCAGCAACGGTTCGCACCCAGACCCCTACACGCGGTACAGCCAAGCAGTACCCCCACCCCGATGCCCACAGCAACCACCACCACCGCAGTACCGGCGGACTCTGCCCTTAAGGGCAACAGGATGGGCTTGCCTGACCGCTGCTCAGTGCAGGACGGGGTCGATGGCCGCGGCGATGAAGAGGAGGGCGAGGTAGATGTTGGAGAAGTGGAAGAGCCGCATCGGCCGCAGGGCCGGGCCTTCCGCGCCGGTGTTCGCGCGGGCCAGGAGGGCGAAAGCTTCGCGGAGGAAGACCACGCCCAGCACCACAGCCGCCAAGGGATAGACGAACCCGGTCCCGGCAACCGGCCACAGCGCGAGCGACGTGATCACCATGACGATGCTGTAGGCCAGGATCTGGCGGGCCGTGGCGACCGGTGTGGCAACAACCGGGAGCATCGGGACGTCCACCGACGCGTAGTCCTCGCGGTAGCGCATCGCCAGCGCCCACGTGTGCGGCGGTGTCCAGAAGAACACCACGGCGAACAGCACGAACGGCGTCCAGGCCAGCTCGTTCGTCACCGCGGTCCAGCCGATCAGGGTCGGGAAGCACCCGGCGATCCCGCCCCAGACGATGTTCTGCACCGTCCGGCGCTTCAGCACCATCGTGTAGCCGAACACGTAGAACGCGTTCGCCGCGAGCGCCAGGATCGACGAGAGCCAGTTGACCAGCAGACCCAGCTCGATCGTCGCCAGGATCCCCAGCACGACACCGAAGATGGTCGCCGAGCGCGGGCTGACCGCGTGCCGCGGCAACGGCCGGCGGCGGGTGCGGCGCATCTGCTCGTCGATGTCGCGGTCGAGCACGCAGTTGATCGTGTTCGCGCTGCCGGCGGCCAGGATCCCGCCGAGCAGGGTGGCGGCGACGACGCCCAGCCCGGGGACTCCCCCGGCGGCCAGGAACATCACCGGCACGGTGGTGATCAGCAGCAGCTCGATGATGCGCGGCTTGGTCAGTCCGACGTACGCCTTGATCACGTCGCGCACGGACGGACCGGTCACGGGGACCGGGTCTGTCGGCAGCGGCGCCGGGTACGACGTCGTCGCGGCTGAACGCGGGTCGACGGCCGTCACGAACACCTCGAACTCAGTGGGTTGACGCCGGTAGTCCGGCGCTGACGGTTCGACAGTCTACGACGGCCCGTAGGAGGGTCTTGCACACCCCCGCACCAGCGGTCCGGACGTGTCCGACGGCCAACCGTGTGGCCCTGGTAACGCGGCTGTCGGACAGCGGTAATCCGGGCATGGGATAAGAGGCATACGAACCCCGCTGAAGGGCACAGGTGTGACTTGGCAGACGTGGGCCCCGAACTGGGAACATTGACAGCCTGGACCCGGTTGCCGGAGGTATGCGGGGTGGACGGTGACCGGGCGAGTAGGCTCGCTCACGGTGACGCGCGGGGGCGCGATCGGCGTGGGCCAGCTGGTCCGGCCGGGCCCCTCGGAAGCCAGCCAGACGGAGTGTTCGCAGCCATCGAGAGGAGCGCCGCCGGCGTGACGGAGAAGACCAGCCCCAAGCTTGAATGGACCGAGCTCGACAAGCGTGCGGTCGACACCGTGCGGGTCCTGGCGATGGATGCGGTGGAGAAGGTCGGCAACGGCCACCCCGGTACGGCGATGAGCCTGGCTCCGGCTGCCTACCTCCTGTTCCAGAAGGTGATGCGGCAGAACCCGGCCGACGCGACCTGGCCCGGCCGCGACCGGTTCGTGCTGTCGGCTGGTCACTCCAGCCTGACCCTCTACATCCAGCTCTACCTGGCCGGGTACGGCCTCGAACTGGACGACCTCAAGGCGCTCCGCACCTGGGGCAGCCTGACCCCGGGCCACCCGGAGCACGGCCACACCAAGGGCGTCGAGACCACCACCGGCCCGCTCGGCCAGGGTGTCGGCAACGCGGTCGGGATGGCAATGGCCTCCCGCCGCGAGCGCGGCCTGTTCGACCCGGAGACGGCCAAGGGCGAGAGCCTGTTCGACCACCACATCTACGTGATCGCGTCGGACGGCGACCTGGAGGAAGGCGTCTCCTCGGAGGTCTCCTCTCTCGCGGGTCACCAGAAGCTGGGCAACCTGACGCTGATCTACGACGACAACAAGATCTCGATCGAGGACGACACCAACATCGCGTTCTCGGAGGACGTGGCCGCCCGCTACGCGGCGTACGGGTGGGACGTCCGCGACGTCGACTGGACGAACGGCGGCACGGGGTACGAGGAAGACGTGCAGGCCCTGTACGACGCGATCGAGGCCGGCAACGCGGTCACCGACAAGCCGAGCTTCATCCGGCTGCGCACGATCATCGGCTGGCCCGCCCCGACCAAGCAGAACACCGGCAAGATCCACGGGTCCGCGATCGGCGCCGAGGAGGTGGCCGCCACCAAGAAGATCCTCGGCTTCGACCCCGAGCAGACCTTCGAGGTCGCCGCCGAGGTGCTCGAGCACACCCGCAAGGCCCTCGAGCGCGGCAAGCCCCTCGAGGCCGAGTGGACCGAGAAGTTCGAGGCCTGGAAGCAGGCCGCTCCCGAGCGGGCGGCGCTGTTCGCCCGGCTGGAGAAGCGCGAGCTGCCCGCGGGCTGGAAGGACGCGCTGCCGAGCTGGGACGCCGACGCCAAGGGTGTCGCCACCCGCGCCGCGTCCGGCGACGTGCTGACCAAGCTGGCGCCGGAGCTTCCCGAGCTCTGGGGCGGGTCGGCCGACCTGGCCGGCTCGAACAACACCACCCCCAAGGGTGAGCCGTCCTTCATCCCGGCCGAGCACGCCACCAAGGAGTTCCAGGGCAACGAGTACGGCCGGGTGCTGCACTTCGGTATCCGCGAGCACGGCATGGGCTCGATCCTGAACGGCATCGCCCTGCACGGCGGGACCCGCCCGTACGGCGGCACGTTCCTCGTGTTCAGCGACTACATGCGCCCGGCGGTCCGGCTGGCCGCACTGATGAAGCTGCCGGTCACCTACGTCTGGACGCACGACTCGATCGGCCTCGGCGAGGACGGCCCGACCCACCAGCCGGTGGAGCACCTGGCCGCGCTGCGGGCGATCCCGGGCCGCGACGTGGTCCGCCCGGGTGATGCCAACGAGACGGCAGCCGCGTGGGCCGCAGTACTGGAGCACAAGGATCGTCCGGCCGGGCTCATCCTGACCAGGCAGAACGTGCCGACCTTCCCGCGCGGAACCGACGGCTACGCGACGACCGAGAACGTGGCCAAGGGCGGCTACACGCTGCTCGACACCGACGGCGCTCCGGACGTTGTCCTGATCGGCACCGGGTCCGAGCTGCAACTCGCTGTCCAGGCCCGCGAGACGCTGGCCGCAGAGGGCATCAAGGCGCGGGTCGTGTCGATGGTGTCGCGCGAGTGGTTCGACGAGCAGGACGACGCCTACCGCAACGAGGTCATCCCGCCGGCGGTCCGGGCGCGGGTCTCGGTCGAGGCCGGGATCGCCCAGGGCTGGCGCGAGGTGGTCGGCGACGCCGGCCGCAGCGTGAGCCTGGAGCACTACGGCGCTTCGGCCGACTACCAGACGCTGTACACGGAGTTCGGCATCACCGCGGACGCCGTCGTACAGGCCGCTAAGGACAGCATCGCCACGGCCGCCGAGCTCGGTGGCTCCGGAGTCCCGGCAGGCCGGGGCGCGGCAGGGCCGGTAGGCCCCGCGGATGACGAGAGCGTCAGCGCCGACCCGGCTGCCGGCGCCACCAACCAGCGCGACTGACCCACCGACAACAGAACATCCCGGAGGCTTCGGACATGAACGATCGCTTGAAAGCACTCGCCGACGCCGGCGTTTCCCTCTGGCTCGACGACCTGTCCCGGCAGCGGCTCGCCAGCGGCAACCTGGAAGCGCTGATCCACGACAGCCAGATCAGCGGGGTCACCACCAACCCGACGATCTTCGCCAAGGCCATCTCCGACGCGGACGCGTACGCCGAGCAGGTGACCCGGCTGGCCGCCGAGGGCATCTCCACCGACGAGGCGATCCGGGTGATCACCACGGACGACGTGCGGAACGCCGCGGACCTGTTCAAGCCGGTGTACGACGACACCGAGGGCGTGGACGGCCGGGTCTCGATCGAGGTCGAGCCCACCCTGGCCCACAACACCGAGCGGACCATCAGCCAGGCCAGGGAACTCTGGGCGATCGTCGGCCGGGAGAACGTCTTCATCAAGATCCCGGCTACCAAGGAAGGCATCCCGGCGATCACCGCGGTGCTTGCCGAGGGCATCAGTGTGAACGTGACGCTGATCTTCTCGCTGGAGCGCTACAAGGCGGTCGCCGACGCATTCCTGTCCGGCCTGGAGAAGGCGCTCGACAACGGCCACGACGTGACGAAGCTGGCCAGTGTGGCTTCCTTCTTCGTCAGCCGGGTGGACACCGAGGTCGACAAGCGGCTCGACGCTATCGGCTCGGATCAGGCCAAGGCGCTGAAGGGCAAGGCCGCGATCGCCAACGCACGGCTCGCCTACGAGCTGTACGAGGAGATCTTCGACACCGACCGCTGGCGTGAGATCGAGACCGCCGGCGGCAAGCCGCAGCGGCCGCTCTGGGCCTCCACCGGCGTCAAGGACCCGGCGTACAAGGACACCATGTACGTCGAGGAGCTGGTCACCAGCAATGTGGTGAACACGATGCCGCAGGCAACCATCGACGCCTTCGCCGACCACGGCGAGGTCACCGGTGACACCGTCCGCGGCAGCTACGACGGGGCCCGCAAGGTGCTCGCCGACCTGGAGGCGCTCGGCATCTCCTACGACGAGGTCGTGCAGATCCTCGAGGACGAGGGTGTGAGCAAGTTCGAGGCCTCCTGGACCGAACTGCAGAACACCGTCACCTCGGCCCTGAAGGGTGCGGCGAAGTGACCGAGTCGCTCGCAGTCAAGGCGTACGGCGAGGGCTGGCAGGAGGTCGTCGATCGGCTGGTCAGCGAGAAGATCGCGTCCCGGATCGCGGCCAAGGACCCCACAACCTGGGGTCCGGAGGCCGAGTCCGAGTCGGCGATCCGGCTCAGCTGGGTCGACCTGTACGACAGCTCCCGGCCGCTGCTGGCCGAGATCGAGGCCCTGCAAGCGGATCTGCGGGCCGAGGGCCTGGACCGGATCGTGCTCTGCGGAATGGGCGGGTCGTCGCTCGCACCCGAGGTGATCACCAAGACGGCCGGCGTCGAGCTGGTAGTACTGGATTCGACCAACCCGAACGTGATCGCGCGGGCGCTGGCCGGTGACCTGCAGCGCACGGCCGTCGTGGTGTCCAGCAAGTCCGGCGGCACGGTCGAGACAGACAGCCAGCGCCGCGCCTTCGTTCACGCGTTCACCGAGGCCGGCATCGACGCGGCTTCCCGGATCATCGTCGTGACAGACCCGGGGTCGCCGTTTCAGAAGCTGTCCGAGGACGAGGGCTACCGCAAGACCTTCCTCGCGGACCCGCACGTCGGTGGCCGCTACAGCGCACTGACCGCCTTCGGCCTGGTGCCGTCTGCGCTCGCGGGTGCGGACGTCGCCGAACTGCTGGACCAGGCCGCCGAGGCAGCCCCGTTGCTGCACTCCGACGACCCGGAGAACCCGGCGCTGGTTCTGGGCGCAGTACTGGCCGCCAGCCCCGGCCGCGACAAGGTGATCATCGCGGCGGGAGGCTCGTCCATCGTCGGCTTCCCCGACTGGGCCGAGCAGCTCATCGCGGAGAGCACCGGCAAGAACGGCACAGGGATCCTGCCGGTGGCGGTAAGGAGCCTCAAGGCTCCCGAGCTCCACAGCGGCGCGAGCGACCTCGTGAACGCCCTGCTCGCCGCCGACACCAGCTCGGCCTCCGTTGCCTCCGGTACGCCGACAGTCGTCACCACCGGGTCCCTCGGAGCGCAGATGCTGCTCTGGGAGACCGCAACCGCGGTGGCCGGCTACCTGCTCGGGATCAACCCGTTCGACCAGCCCGACGTGGAGAGCGCGAAGAAGGCTGCTCGCGGCTTGCTGGACGCGCAGCCCGGGCCAGAGCCCGCCGCGTTCTCGGACGGCGTCGTCGAGGTGCGCGGCTCCGAAGGTCTGCTGGACGGCGTGGACACGCTCGAAGGCGCACTGGACACCCTGCTCGGCAAGCTGGCCGACGACGGGTACCTCGCGGTGATGGCCTACCTGGACTCCGAGCGGGACGAGAAGCTGGTCGCGATCCGGCCCGCCCTGAGCGCCCGGACCGGACGTCCGGTCACTTTCGGCTGGGGTCCGCGGTTCCTGCACTCGACCGGGCAGTACCACAAGGGCGGCCATCCGCAGGGCGTGTTCCTGCAGATCAGCAGCACCGAGTCGATCGATGTCGAGATCCCCGGCCTGCCGTTCACGTTCGGCACGCTGATCACGGCCCAGGCCGCGGGCGACGCCGGAGTACTGGCTGAGCGCGGTCGTCCGGTCCTGAGGTTGCACCTGACGGACCCGGTGGCCGGAGTACAGCAGCTCCTCTCCCTACTCAACGCACATGACAAGTCGGAGGAAAGCGGCCAATGACCGCTGAGCTCGAAGAAGAGTCGACCGGCCCCGTGAACCCGCTCCGGGATCCCCAGGACCGGCGGCTCCCCCGGATCGCCGGGCCCTGCAGCCTGGTGATCTTCGGTGTCACCGGGGACCTGGCCCGCAAGAAGCTGATGCCGGCCGTCTACGACCTGGCGAACCGGGGCCTGTTGCCGCCCGGCTTCGCGCTGGTCGGGTTCGCCCGGCGGGACTTCAGCAACCAGGACTTCGCCCAGATCGTGCACGACTCGGTCAAGGAGTACGCGCGGACGCCGTTCCGCGAGGAGGTCTGGCAGCAGCTGGCCGAGGGCTTCCGGTTCGTGCCGGGCGACCTGACCGACGACGCGGCCTTCAAGCACCTGCGGGAGACCGTGGACGAGCTGGACGTCAACCGGGGTACCGGTGGCAACCACGCGTTCTACCTGTCGATCCCGCCCGGCCTGTTCCCGCAGGTGGTGGAGCAGCTGTCCAAGAGCGGACTGGCCGACGACGTGCACGGCTCCTGGCGCCGGGTGGTGATCGAGAAGCCGTTCGGTCACAACCTGCAGAGCGCCCGGGAGCTGAACCACGTGGTCGAGTCGGTGTTCCCGCCCGAGGCGGTCTTCCGGATCGACCACTACCTGGGCAAGGAAACCGTCCAGAACATGCTGGCGGTACGGTTCGCCAACTCGATGTTCGAGCCGGTCTGGAACAGCCACTATGTCGACCACGTGCAGATCACCATGGCCGAGGACATCGGCATCGGTGGCCGCGCCGGGTACTACGACGGCATCGGTGCGGCCCGCGACGTGATCCAGAACCACCTGCTGCAACTGCTCGCGCTCACCGCGATGGAGGAGCCGGTCAGCTTCGACGCGTGGTCGCTGCGGCAGGAGAAGAAGAAGGTGCTGGCGGCGGTGAAGCTGCCCGAGCGCCTCGACCTGCACACGGCCCGCGGTCAGTACGCGCCAGGTTGGGCGGGTGGCGTCAAGGTGCAGGGGTACCTGCAGGAGGACGGCATCCCGAAGAGCTCCACGACGGAGACCTTCGCCGCCCTGCGGGTCGACGTGGACACCCGGCGCTGGGCCGGCGTCCCGTTCTACCTGCGCACCGGCAAGCGGCTGGGCCGCCGCGTCACCGAGGTGGCGGTGATGTTCAAGCGCGCACCGCATCTGCCGTTCACGAAGACGGAGACCGAGGAGCTGGGCCAGAACGCCCTGGTGATGCGGATCCAGCCGGACGAGGGCATCACCCTACGGTTCGGCGCGAAGGTGCCCGGCACGATGATGGAGATCCGGGACGTGAACATGGACTTCGCGTACGGCGGGTCGTTCACCGAGTCGTCCCCGGAGGCGTACGAGCGACTCATCCTCGACATGTTGCTGGGTGATCCCCCACTGTTCCCGCAGCACACCGAGGTCGAGCTGGGCTGGAAGATCCTGGACCCGGTGATCAACTACTGGGCCGAGCACGGCAAGCCGGAGCAGTACGACTCCGGCGGCTGGGGACCGGACTCCGCCCACGAGATGCTCGCCCGCGACGGACGCGCCTGGAGGCGGCCATGATCATCGACCTCACCAGCACGAACTCGAGCGAGATCGCGTCGGCGCTGCTGAAGGCCCGCCGCAACGCCGGCAGCCCGGCGATGGGCATGATCGGAACCATCGTCGTGGTCGTCGACGAGTCGTCCCACCACGACGCCCTGAAGGCCGCGAACGAGGCCGGCCGGGAGCACCCGTCCCGCGTACTCGTCGCGATCCTCCGGCCCGGCCGGGGCACGGGCGGTCTCGACGCCGAGGTGCGCGTCGGCGAGGGGATTCCCGGTGAGGCGGTGCTGCTCCGGCTGCACGGCGACCTCGCCAGGGTGCCGGAGTCGGTCATCACTCCGCTGCTGCTGCCGGACTCCCCCGTCATCGTCTGGTGGCCGGGCGGCGGACCGAAGGTTCCGGCCGAGGACCCGCTGGGCAAGATCGGCCGTCGCCGCGTCACCGACGCCGCGGGAACCAGGCGTGCGACCGAGGTCTTCAAGACTCGGGCCGAGGGCTACCGGCCCGGCGACACGGACTTCGCCTGGACCCGGCTGACGCCCTGGCGCGCGCTGATGGCCGCCGCGCTGGACCAGTACCCGACGATCGTGCGAGGCGCCGAAGTCGTTTCGGCCAAGGGCAATCCCAGTGCGGATCTGATGGCCGCCTGGCTGCAGTGCCGCCTCGGCGTACCGGTGGAGCAGAAGCAATCACGGGGTCCGGGACTCACCGCGGTACGGATGTTCACCCCGGCCGGTCCGATCGCGCTGACGCGTCCGGACGGGGCTGTGGCGACCTTCAGCATTCCGGGTCAGCCGGACCGTCCGGTGGCGTTGAAGCGGCGGACGACGTCCGAGCTGCTCAGCGAGGAGCTGCGGCGGCTGGACCCCGACGACGTCTACGCGAAGACGCTGGCGTGCATGGTAGAGCGCGAGGAGATGCCGGCCCACGAGAAGGTCGTCGACCACACCGTGCGCGGCTCCGACCAGACCGCCGCCGAGAAGGCAGCCGCCCGTACTGCGGGTGTCGTGGGCAAGGCGGCTTCGCCGACCCTCGAGGCGAAGGCGGCAGGCAAGACGCGAACCACTGCTGCTGGTCCTGGTGCGAAGAAGACCACGGCGGCAGCGAAGTCGGCGCGGAAGGCTGGTGCCAAGAAGGCGGCCCCGGCTGCCGCCAAGAAGGCCGCGCCGGCGAAGAAGACCGCTACCGCGCGGAAGGGTGCTGCCGCGAAGAAGACGGCTGCGAAGAAGAGCACGGGCAAGAGGGTGGCCGGCCGGTCATGAGTGCTCCGTCGATCTTGGTGAACCGCGACGCCGAGGGCCTGGCCCACGCCGTCGCGGCCAGGTTCATCACCCTGCTGGTGGACGTGCAGAGTCGTGGCAAGGTTGCGCAGGTCGTACTGACCGGCGGACGCGTTGCGTCGCGGGTGTACCGGGCGGTGGCGGAGTCCCCCGCCCGGACTGCGATCGACTGGCAGCGGGTCGAATTCTGGTGGGGTGACGAGCGGTTCCTGCCGGACGGTGATCCGGAGCGGAACGAGACCCAGGCACGGGACGCTCTGCTCTCACTGGTCGATGTGGATCCCGCGCGAGTGCACGCGATGCCGGCTGACACGGGTCAGGGTGCCGAGGCTGCCGCTGCTGCTTATGCCTCGGAGCTTGCGGCTGCCGTAGGGCCGGACGACCGCAATGGTGTGCCGACGTTCGACGTACTCATGCTCGGTGTCGGTCCGGACGGTCACGTGGCGTCGCTGTTCCCGGAGTACCCGCAGTTGCAGGTGGACGATCGTGCGGCCGTCGCGGTGCACGATTCGCCGAAGCCGCCGCCGACGCGGGTCTCGCTCACCTTCCCAGCGTTGTCACGCGCCCAGGAGGTCTGGTTCGTCGTCTCCGGCGAAGACAAGGCCAAAGCAGTCGGCCTGGCCCTCTCCGGCGCCGACCAGATTCCCGCCGCAGTCCCGAAGGGCCTGAGCCGGACCCTCTGGCTGCTGGACGACGCCGCCGCCCAAGAACTCCCCCACAGCTAACCGTTGCTTCGGTGGGGGCCGAAGTGAGTTGGGGTGAGGATGGTCGGCATGACGACTTTTCGTGAGCTCCATGCTGCGGCGACCGGGTTTGTGATGCCGAATGCCTGGGATGCAGGTAGTGCGATCATCCTGGCCGAGGTGGGTTTCCCAGCTCTCGCGACCACCAGCGCCGGGATCGCCTTCTCGCTCGGCAAGGGCGATCACACTCTGCCCGACGGCGCCCCCGCGGTTTCCCGGAAGCAGATGTTCGAGAGGGTTCGCCAGATCGCCGGCGTCAGCGCAGTACCGGTCAATGGCGACCTGGAAGACGGCTACGGGGAGAGTGCGGAAGAAGTCGCCGCCACGATCAAGCTGGCTAGGGAGGCCGGTCTGGCAGGCGGAAACATCGAGGACTACAACGGGCAGCGGCTCTACCACGTGGCTCTGTCGGTCGAGCGGATCGCCGCCGCGCGGGACGCGGCTGGCCCCGACTTCGTCTTGACGGCCCGCACCGACGGCCAACTCCTCGGTACTCCGACCTCGCTCACCGACTCGATCCACCGCGCGAACCTCTACCGGGAAGCCGGCGCCGACTGCCTCTACGTGCCGGGCGTGAACGACCTCGACGCGATCCGCACCCTGGTGAAGGAGATCGACGGTCCATTGAACGTGGTTCTCGGCCTTGGCAGCTCCGGGCTCACCGTCAATCACCTGCTCGATGCCGGCGTCACCCGTATCAGCCTCGGCGGAAGCATCGCGCGGGCCGCCCTCGGCTTCATCCGCCGCAGCGCGCAGGAACTCCGCGACCACGGCACCCAGGACTTCGCCGCAGACCAGATCCCCCAGAACGAACTCAACCAACTGTTCGCAGCTGTCACGCACCGCTGAACTAGCTGGTCAGAACGTGCAACGGGACCGTCGGACAGGTGGTGTCCTGTCCGCGGTCCCGGAGTGACTACTGGGTCAGAAGATGATCTCGCCGCGGGCTCGGCGGGCGCGGAGCTTCTCGAGGGCCTCTTCGAGGATCTCGGCGGCCTCCTGCTCGCTGCGGCGCTCCTTCACGTACGCGAGGTGCGTCTTGTACGGCTCGATCTTCGGCGGCGGCGGCGGGTTGTTGACGTCGGTGCTGGTCGGTAGACCGCACCTCGGACAGTCCCATGCCTCCGGGATGGCCGCCTCGACGGCGAACACCGTCGCGGTCTCGTGCCCGTTCGCACAGAAGAACACGATGCGCTGCCGGGGCGCGGTGTCGCCGCGCTCCGCCTCGCCCATCGGTCCGGCGCCGACCCGGCTACCTCGAATTGCGCTACCTCCACCAGCCACGGGAGCTACACCCCTCTCAGCCGAGCTTGTACAGCAGGCCGAGAGCGACGATGGCCGCGAACCAGATCAGACCGACACCGATGGTGATCCTGTCCAGGTTCCGCTCGGCGACCGAGGAGCCGCCCAGGCTCGACGACACACCTCCACCGAACAGGTCCGAAAGACCGCCACCGCGGCCTTTGTGCAGCAACACGAGCAGCGTGAGGATCAGGCTGCAGATGACGACAACGATCGAGAAAGCGAGAATCACGAGGAGTAGCCTAACTGAAGGTCCAGGTAACGGCAGATACCGGCGAACTCGTCCACCTTGAGGCTAGCTCCGCCCACCAGGCAGCCGTCGACATCCGGCTGGGCCATGATGCCACTTGCGCTGTTCATCTTCACCGACCCCCCGTAAAGAATCCGTACCGAGTCGGCCACTGCGGGTGAAACCGTCTCCTCGATCCGGCCGCGGATCGCCGCGCAGACCTCCTGCGCATCCTCGGGGGTGGCCACCTCGCCGGTACCGATCGCCCAGACCGGTTCGTAGGCGATCACGATCTTGCGGATGTCGTCCGGCTTCAGTCCGGCCAGGGCACCGTCCACCTGGGCGAGCGTGTACTCGACCTGGTTGCCCTCCTTGCGGACCTCGAGGCCCTCACCGACGCAGACGATCGGGGTGATTCCGGCCGCCAGCGCCTTGGTGGCCTTGGCGTTCACGGTCGCGTCGTCCTCGCAGTGGTACTGCCGGCGCTCGGAGTGACCCGCGAGCACATAGCTGCAGCCGAGCTTGGCCAGCATCGCCGCCGAGATCTCGCCGGTGAACGCGCCGTCGTCGTGCACGGAGATGTCCTGCGCGCCGTACACGATCTTCATCCGGTCGCCGTCGACCATCGTCTGCACGCTGCGGAGGTCGGTGAACGGCGGCAGCACGGCCACCTCGACCCGGTCGAAGTCGTGCTTCTTGTCCTGCAGCGTCCAGCTCAGCTTCTGCAGCAGGTGCACCGCCTCGACGTGGTTGACGTTCATCTTCCAGTTGCCCGCCATCAGCGGAGTACGGGCAGCAGTGTCAGCCATTTGGGTCTCAGTCCTCTTCCAGCACAGCGAGCCCGGGGAGCTCTTTGCCCTCCAGGTATTCGAGCGACGCGCCACCACCGGTGGAGATGTGCCCGAACTGGTCGTCGGCGAAGCCTAGCTGCCGGACGGCGGCGGCCGAGTCGCCCCCACCGACGACGCTGAGCCCGTCCACCTCGGTCAACGCCTGCGCGACGGCCTTGGTTCCGCCCGCGAACGCCGCCATCTCGAAGACACCCATCGGGCCGTTCCAGAACACCGTCTTCGCGGACGAGATCTCGGCGGCGAACGCCTTCCCGGAATCCGGGCCGATGTCCAGGCCGAGCTGGTCGGCCGGGATCGCGTCCGCAGCGACCACAGTCGCTGGGGAATCGGCCTTGAACTCCGGCGCGACCACGATGTCGGTCGGCAGCACGATCTCGACGCCCTTCGCCTTCGCGGCCTCCAGGTAGCCCCTGACCACGTCGAGCTGGTCTTCCTCGAGCAGGCTCTTGCCGACCTCGTGGCCCTGGGCCTTGAGGAAGGTGAAGACCATGCCGCCGCCGATCAGCAGCTTGTCGGCCTTGGCGATCAGGTTGTCGATCACCGCGAGCTTGTCGGAGACCTTCGCACCACCCAGGACGACGACGTACGGGCGGGCCGGGTCCTCGGTCAGCTTCTTCAGTACGGTCACCTCGGCCAGGACCAGGTCACCGGCCGCGTGCGGGAGCAGGCGCGCCACGTCGTACACGCTGGCCTGCTTGCGGTGAACCACGCCGAAGCCGTCGCTGACGAACACGTCCGCCAACCCGGCCAGCTCCTCGGCCAGGGCGCCGCGCTCGGCCTCGTCCTTGCTCTCCTCGCGCGGGTCGAACCGCACGTTCTCGAGCAGCAGTACCTCGCCCTCGTCCAACTCCTGGACGGCTTCCTGCGCGCTGTCACCGGTCACGTCGGTGGCGAAGCGCACCTTGATGCCCTGCGGCTCCAGCAGCTCGCCGAGCCGCTTGGCGACCGGGGCGAGGGTGAACTCCGGGTTCGGCTTGCCCTTGGGGCGGCCGAGGTGCGCGGTCACGATCACCTTGGCGCCGGCCTTGGCCAGCTTCACCAGGGTCGGCACGCTGGCGCGGATCCGCCCGTCGTCACCGATCTTCTCCCCGTCGATGGGCACGTTCAGGTCCGAGCGCACCAGCACCCGCAACCCCGCCACGTCCCCAAGATCCTCAATCTTCTTCACAACTCAGCTTCCTCTATCGCCAGAAATCGCTAACGTCCGAAGAACCGCGGGGCAGGCCCCACGCTTCTTCGGACGTTAGCAGTGAAAGGTGGGACGTCAGAGCGAGGCGCCGACGTAGTTGACCAGGTCGACGAGGCGGTTGGAGTAGCCCCACTCGTTGTCGTACCAGCCGATCACCTTGACCTGGTTGCCGAGCACCTTGGTCAGGCCGGCGTCGAAGATGCAGGAGGCCGGGTCGGTGACGATGTCGGTCGACACGATCGGGTCCTCGGTGTACTTCAGGTAGCCCTTGAGCGCACCCTCGGCAGCGGCCTTGACGGCGGCGTTCACCTCTTCGGCCGAGGTCTCCCGGCCGACCGTGATGGTCAGGTCGGTGGCGGAGCCGGTCGGGACCGGGACCCGCAGCGCGAAGCCGTCGAGCTTGCCCTTGAGCTCCGGCAGGACCAGGCCGATCGCCTTCGCGGCGCCGGTGGAGGTCGGCACGATGTTCAGGGCAGCGGCGCGGGCGCGACGCAGGTCCGGGTGCGGGCCGTCCTGCAGGTTCTGGTCCTGGGTGTAGGCGTGGATCGTGGTCATCAGACCCTGCTGGATGACGAACTCGTCGTGGATGGCCTTGGCCATCGGCGCGAGGCAGTTCGTGGTGCAGGACGCGTTGGAGATCACGGTGTGCTTGTCCGCGTCGTACAGCTCGTGGTTCACACCCATCACCACGGTCAGGTCCTCGTTCTTCGCCGGGGCGGAGATGATGACCTTCTTGGCGCCGTTGTCGGCGTGCGTCTTGGCCTTGGTGGCGTCGGTGAAGAAGCCGGTCGACTCGATCACCACGTCGGCGCCCACATCAGACCACTTGAGGTTGGCGGGGTCCCGCTCCGCGAACGCCTTGAAGCTGTGGCCGCTGACCGTGATGTCGTCGTCGGTCGCAGTCACGTCACCGGGGAAGCGGCCCAGGATCGAGTCGTACTTCAGCAGGTGGGCGAGGGTCTGGTTGTCGGTCAAATCATTGACGGCGACGACCTCGATGTCGGCACCGGACGCCTGAACGGCGCGGAAGAAGTTACGGCCGATCCGGCCGAAGCCGTTGATACCTACGCGAACGGTCACGGGACTACGTCTCCTCAAACTAGCTTTCGAGCACTGCCGCTACACCCGAAACACTAGCCCAAGTGCCCACCCAGCTCACTGGTGCTATCCACAGCAGACCACCCGGCCTGCGACTACCCCTCAGGCAGGGTCGAGCATGTCCGGGGTGAGGTTCGCCTCGGTGTTCGGGATGCCGAGGTCGGAAGCACGCTTGTCGGCCATCGCCAGCAGGCGGCGGATCCGGCCGGCCACCGCGTCCTTGGTCAGCGCCGGCTCGTGCAACTGGCCGAGCTCCTCGAGGCTCGCCTGCTTGTGCTCGAGGCGCAGCTTGCCGGCCACCTGCAGGTGATCCGGTACGTCGTCGCCGAGGATCTCCAGCGCCCGATCGACGCGTGCACCGGCGGCAACGGCCGCGCGGGCGGATCTGCGCAGGTTCGCGTCGTCGAAGTTGGCCAGCCTGTTCGCGGTTGCACGGACCTCGCGACGCATCCGCCGCTCCTCCCAGGCCAGCACCGACTCGTGGGCGCCGAGCCGGGTCAGCAGGGCGCCGATCGCGTCGCCGTCGCGGATCACCACCCGGTCCACATTGCGCACCTCCCGGGCCTTCGAGCCGATCCCGAGGCGCCTCGCGGCACCTACGAGAGCCAGCGCGGCTTCAGGGCCTGGGCAGGTCACCTCGAGCGAGGACGACCGTCCGGGCTCCGTGAGCGAACCATGGGCGAGGAATGCACCGCGCCAGGCAGCCACAGCGTCGCAGGAGGCGCCCGAGACGACCGCCGGCGGCAGACCCCGGACCGGACGGCCGCGGTTATCCACGAGCCCTGTCTGGCGGGCCAGCGCGTCGCCGTCGCGGACCACGCGGACGACGTACTTGGTCTGCTTCCGGATTCCGGACGGGGAGATCATCACGACCTCCGACGGGTGCCCGAAAATCTCGGCGATGTCCTTGCGCAAGCGCCTCGCGGCCGCCGTGCTGTCGAGCTCGGCCTCCACGATGATCCGGCCGGAGACGAGGTGCAGACCGCCCGCGAAACGCAGTACGGACGAGACCTCGGCCTTGCGGCAACAGGGCTTGGTGACCTGGATGCTGGTCAGCTCGGACTTCACCTGTGCTGTCATCGCCATGTAGGAAATCCTCCCACTGCTGTCAAAGACCCTCGGCCCACTGATGGTCCAACTCCCTGGACCTGTCCCCCGTTACGGTCGGTCGCAACCTTTCAGAGGTCTGGCGTCGTTCCTTCACCGACAATTCGAGAGGAGCGGCGGATGCGCAGACGGAACGAGGTGGACTTCACCGAGTTCGCGACCGCAGCGGTACGCCGGTTACGGCGTACGGCCTATCTGATGTGCGGCGACTGGCACCGGGCCGAGGACGCGGCCCAGGACGCTCTGGTCCGGGTCTACAAGGCGTGGGACCGGCTGGACCATCAAGCGGGCCTGAACACCTATGCCCA
>NZ_DASRXP010000435.1:0-2095 GCF_035687465.1 Kribbella sp. | reverse complement strand
AGCGCGCGCGAAGATGTTGAGCATCGGTTCTTCAGGCACCTAGCTGCGGGGGCGGGTGGGCGAGGAGAGCCTATCCACCCACCCCGGCATCACCTGCGCGCCGGTCCGTGGAGTGCGCTTTTCAGCAGGGCTAGGTCGTGTCCTGTAGGTCTGGTCGATGGGCTTCGTGATCCAGGTGGTTCCTGGTGGTGCGGGGGATTCGGCCTCGTACTGGACGTACTCGGTCGAATCCCCCGTGCTGCCAGGGGCCGCCTGGGCGCGGAGACCGCGACCGAGACCTACAGGACACGACCTAGGTGGACGGGCACTGTTTCATCGCGGCCTCGCAGGAGGGCGACATATTCGCCCGGATCGCGGCCATGATCTCCCCGAGCTGCTTCACCTGCTCCGGGGACAGCGCGTCGAAAAGGCTCTGCCGCACCGTTTCAACGTGGCTGGGCGCGGCGGCTTCCAACGCGGCGAAGCCCGCGGACGTCAGTACCGCCCAGGCCCCGCGTTTGTCCGTCGGGCACGCCTCGCGCCGGACCCAGCCGTTGGCTTCGAGCCGGGCGACGGCGTGGGACAACCGGCTGCGGGAGGAAAGCCGCGCGTCGGCGAGCTCGCTCATGCGCAACATGCGTCCAGGCGCTTCCGACAGCGCGACGAGTACCTCGTAGTAGGTGTGGGGCATTCCGCCCTCACGCTGCAGCTGGGCTTCGATATGCGCCTGAAGCATCGAGGTGGCCGCGGCGTAGTTCCGCCAGACGTCCTGCTCTTCGTCGCTCAGCCATCGGGTGTCGGACATGAGATTCATGATACCTCCAGTTGAGCCCTCAACCATCTTGCGCTACGATCAAGTTGAGAGCTCAACCAACTGTGCTCACGAAACCTGATCCGATCTAGGAGAACTCCGATGAGTGCATCCACCACGCAGATTCCCGGCTACATCACCGGCACCTGGGCCGTCGACGCCATCCACTCGGATGTCGCGTACAGCCTCAAGCACCTCGGCCTGGCGAAGACGCGCGGTAGCTTCACCTCGTTCACCGGCGAGATCGTCACCGCGGAGAACATCCTCGACTCGGCCGTCTCCATCGAGATCGACGCGTCCTCGGTCGCCAGCGGCTTCGGCCCGCGCGACGAGCACATCAAGAGCGGCGACTTCTTCGATGTCGCGAACCACCCGACGATCGTGTTCAAGTCGACCGGCATCCGCGAGAACGACGGCGACTACCTCATCGACGGTCAGCTGACCTGGCGCGAGAAGACCGTCCCGGTCACCCTCGAGGCCGAGTTCGCCGGCATCGGCCCGAACCCTTCGAACGACAACGTCGACACGATCGGCGTATCCGCGGTCGCCACCATCAACCGGCGCGACTTCGGCATCGGCACCGAGGGCAACGGCTTCCTCAGCGAGAAGGCCAAGATCGTCATCGAGATCCAGGCCGCCCGCCAGTCCTGAACAACCTGAACGACCTGAAATACCACAGGCGCGCCGAAGGGGACCCTCCCCGGTGAGGATCCCCTTCGGCGTTTCGCTGTTTCTTACCAAGCACCGGCGAGCAGCTCGCGGGTTTCCCCGAGCAGCTGCGGCAGCACCTTGGTATGCCCGAGCACCGGCATGAAGTTGGCGTCGCCGCCCCATCTCGGCACCACGTGCTGATGCAGATGGTCGGCGATCCCGGCCCCGGCGACCGAGCCCTGGTTCATCCCGATGTTGAACCCGTGCGCCGCGGACACCTTGCGCACCACCGTCATCGCCCGCTGCGTGAACTGCGCCAGCTCGACGGTCTCGTCCGCGGTCAGCTCCGGGTAGTCCGGCACGTGCCGGTACGGCACCACCATCAGGTGACCCGGGTTGTACGGGTACAGGTTCAGCACCGCGTACACCGTCTTCCCGCGGGCGAGGATCAACGCCGACGCGTCGTCCATGTCCACCAGGCGGCAGAACGGGCACCCGGCCGGCTCGTCACCGACTGGCGTCCGGTCCCCCTGGACGTAGGCCAGCCGATGCGGGGCCCACAGCCGCTGCAACGCGTCCGCGACCCCGACACCGTCCTGGCGAACCAGCTCGGGCTCAGGCAAGAACCGCTCCCAGCACCTCCGCGTTGGGCGA
>NZ_DASRXP010000434.1:0-14752 GCF_035687465.1 Kribbella sp. | reverse complement strand
GGCCGGCCGCAAGCCGGTCGACAAGGCGCTCGCGGATGCCCAGACCAAGGTCAATGGCCTGCTGAAGAAGTGAACGACCCGATGATCACCGCCCCGGACCTGGAAGAACTGACTCGCCTGCGCAGGCTGGCCGAGCGCAGTCACGCCGTCATCACCGAGCACCAGGACGCCGGTGGGGCGTATCCCGCCGCGCCCACGTTCTCGGCGTACCGGGGTTATGCCTGGCTGCGCGACGGTTCCTTCACCGCGGAGGGCATCTCCCGGTACGGCGATGTCGCCTCGGCCGACCGGTTTCACGACTGGGTGGACCGCGTACTGCGGGGCCGCCGCGCGCAGGTGGACAGCCTGCGCGCGGCGGTCGCCCGGGATGAGGTGCCGTCGAACGAGGCGATGTTGCCGACCAGGTTCACGTTCGACGGCAAGGACGGGTCGGACCCGTGGTGGGACTTCCAGACCGACGGCTACGGCATGTGGCTGTGGTCGGTGATCACCCATGCGTCGCGGCACGGGGCGGATCTGTCGCGATGGCGGGAGGGGATCGACGTCGCCGTCGACTACCTGGTCGCCTTCTGGGACAGACCTTGCTACGACTGGTGGGAGGAGCACGTCGAGCATCGGCACGTGTCCACCCTTGGCGCTGTTCATGGTGGATTGGTTGCCGTTGGCACCTGCGAGGCGCTGCGATCGGCGCCCTGGTCGGCGGCCGCGTTGAAGGTTGCCGCCGACATCCGTTCGCTGGTGAGCGCCGAAGGTGTCGTGGACGGGCACTTGGTCAAGTGGCTCGGGAGTTCGGCCGTCGACGGGTCATTGCCTGCTTGCATTGTTCCGTTCGGGTTGGTTGCTCCTGGCGACGATCTGGCAGCGACGACTCGAGCCGCGGTGGCGAAGGGCCTCGACTTCGACGGCGGAGTGCATCGGTTCACGGCGGACGTGTTCTACGGCGGCGGTCAGTGGATCCTGCTGTCCGCGTTGCTGGGGTGGAACCTCGCGGTCGCAGGGGACACGGCCGGCGCGCTGCGGCACCTGCGATGGATCGCCGACCAGGCGGACGAGCGTGGAGACCTTCCTGAGCAGGTGCCGCATCACCTTTTGCACCCCAGTTCCCGCGACGAGTGGATCGCCCGCTGGGGAACGGTCGCGAACCCCCTGCTCTGGTCCCACGCGATGTACCTGATCCTCGCCGACGAACTCGGCATCACCCCAGCTGCTGAAGAGGACTGAAGTGATCACCCACCGCCCCTACGGCATCGAACATCCCTACGCCGTTTCCCCGGACCAGCGCGTCCCGGTACTACCCCTCGTCGGCGAATCAGTCCGCCTCGGCGTGATCGTGACGTCCGAGGTGGACCGCGTGGTCTGCGAGTGGGGAACGACGGAGCTGCCGATGGAGTTGGCCAGCCTGTCGGGCGCGGACGCCGCGGCCTTGGCAGGCGGCGACGGCCACCTGAGCGAGGCGCAGGCGAAGTCCCTCGGCGCCGAGGGCGGCTGGTCTGTGGTGACGCCGACTGTGACGGAGCCGGTGAAGTATCGCTTCCACGCCTACAGTCAAACCGCTGCTGTCGAGACGACCGCTTGGTTTGAGGTTTCGCCTGCGAGTTGGAGGTCTGGCGGGGGTGAGGTGCGGGGTGGGGGTGAGCGGGTTGTTGGGGTGGAGTGGTTGGTGTCGGCTGAGGGGGTGCATCGGGCGCGGTTTGCGTTCGAGTTGGGGCCTGATGATCACCTTGTGGGGTTCGGGGAGCGGTATGACGCGCTCGACCAGCGGGGGCGGTCGCTGGACGCGGTGGTGTTCGAGCAGTACAAGTCGCAAGGGGTGCATGGGCGGACGTATCTGCCAATGCCGTTCGCTCACGTGGTGGATGCTTCCGGCAACGGCTGGGGTTTCCATGTCCGAACGTCTCGCCGTACCTGGTATTCGTCGACCGAGAACAGACTGGTCGTAGAAGTTGCTCTGGGCGACGAACCAGTCGTCGACCTGGCGATCTACGAGGGCTCGCCGACCGCAGTACTGAAGGCATTCCTGGATGAGGTCGGCAGGGCAGAAGAACTACCGGCCTGGATCTTCAAACTGTGGGCCTCAGGCAACGAGTGGAATACCCAGGACCTCGTGATGGCTCGGATGGACGCGCACCGCGACCTGGAGATCCCCGTCGGCGCGGTGGTGATCGAGGCCTGGAGCGACGAAGAAGGAATCACGATCTGGCGCGACGCGCAGTACGAGCTCAACGCCGACGGCAGCGCGCACAAGGCCTCCGACTTCGCCTACCGCGGCGCTTGGCCGGACCCGAAGGCGATGATCGACGAACTGCACGCCCGCGGGATCAAGGTCATCCTCTGGCAGATCCCCTTGCAGAAGACCGAGTTCACCACCGGCCAGGTCGCGGTCGATGCTGACGCCATGGTCCGTGACGGGCATGCCGTGCTCGAGGCGGACGGTACGGCGTACCACAACCGCGGCTGGTGGTTCCCGAAGGCGTTGATGCCCGACCTGTCCGTCCAGCGGACCCGCGACTGGTGGACCGAGAAGCGGCGCTACCTGGTCGAGGACCTCGACGTGGACGGGTTCAAGACCGACGGCGGTGAGCACGCCTGGGGCCACGACCTCGTCTACGCGGACGGCCGTCGAGGTGACGAGGGCAACAACGTGTTCCCGGTGCACTACGCACGCGCCTTCGGCGATCTGCTGCGCTCAGCCGGTAAGGCGCCGGTGACGTTCTCGCGGTCAGGGTTCACCGGATCGCAGCCGCACGGGATCTTCTGGGCCGGCGACGAGGACTCCACCTGGGAGGCGTTCCGCTCCTCGGTGACGGCCGGACTCACGGCCGCCTCGTGCGGGATCGTCTACTGGGGTTGGGATCTCGCCGGCTTCTCCGGTCCCGTCCCCGACGCCGAGCTCTACCTCCGCGCGGCGGCCGCGTCGGTGTTCATGCCGATCATGCAGTACCACTCGGAGTTCAACCACCACCAACTCCCCCTCCGCGACCGCACCCCCTGGCACGTCGCCGAAACCACCGGCGACGACCGCGTCATCCCCCTCTTCCGACGCTTCGTCGTACTGCGCGACAACCTCGTCCCGTACCTCACCGAGCAGGCCGCCCACACCATCACCACCGACCGCCCGTTGATGCGTCCCCTCTTCTTCGACCACCCCGAAGACCCCGAGATCTGGCACCACCCCCACCAGTACCTCCTGGGAAACGACCTCCTGATCAGCCCGGTCCTCGAACCAGGCGCCACAACCTGGACCACCTATCTCCCGGCAGGCGACTGGATCGACGCCTGGACAGGTATCCCCGTCACCCCCGGCCTGGTCACCCGCTACGTACCTCTGGACGTTGTCCCGGTCTACTGCCGCGCTGCCCGTTGGCCCGACCTCGAGCAACTCTTCCCGCTGAGCTAGTGCAAGGCCTGGTGGACGAGGTGGAGTTGCTTCGAGGCGGCCTTCACGATGGTGAAGGTGCCGGTCAGCTCGGCTGAGACGTTGCCGGCATTGTCGGTGGCGCGGACCTTGACGGTGTGTGCACCCGCCGCGGTGATCACCACCGGCGCGGTGTACACCGTCCAGGCGCCGCCGTCCAGGGCGTACTCGATCGACCTGACCCCGCCGGCGTCGGTAGCACTAGCGTTGAGGGTGGCCCGGTCGACGAACTCCCAGCCGGCGTTCTGGTTCCCGGTCAGCCATCCCGACACCGCCGGCGGCGTACCGTCGCCACCGGACGGCACGACGGTGAACGTCACGGTGCCCACGGCCGAGATATTGCCGGCGGCATCGGCCGCCCGGTAGGCCACCGTGTGCGAGCCGTTCGTGGCCACCTCGATCGGCACCGTGTACGCCGTCCAGGCGCCGCCGTCGACCTGGTACTCCACCGAGGCCACCCCGGACGCCGCATCGGTGGCGGTCACGGTCACCGACGCCTTGCCGACATAGTTGCCGTCGGCGTCCTGGGTGCCGGACACAGCAGCGGTCACGACCGGTGGCGCGGAGTCCTGTTCGACCACCGTGAAGTGCGCCATCCCTTCAGGTGAGACATTGCCGGCGTTGTCGGTGGCCCGGTAGTGCAGCATGTGCATCCCCGGGGTGTTCACGTCCACCGGCGCCGTGTAGGCCGTCCAGGCGGCACCGTCGAGTTGGTACTCGACAGTCTTCACGCCGGAGCCGGCGTCGGTCGCGGTCACGGTCACCCGCGCGGTGTCGAGGTAGTTGCCGTCGGCATCCTGTTCACCGGTGACCGCGGCGGTCACCGTCGGCGGAGTCGTGTCCTCCGGCGGATCGACCACCCGGAATCCCACCGATCCGGTCGGCGACACATTGCCGTCGTGGTCGGTGGCCCGGTACTGCACCGTGTGATCACCGATCGCGCTGACCACCACGGGTGCGGTGTACGGCTTGAATCCGGTGTCGTCCAGCTCGTACTCCACCGACGCCACCCCGGACTGGGCGTCCTCGGCGGTCACCGTGACGGTGGCCTGGCCAAGGTAGTGGCCGTCCGGGTTCTGCGGCCCCGAGACGGCAGCGGTGACGGTCGGCGGGGTGGTGTCCTCACCGTCGTCGGTGACGGTGAACTCGCCGACCATGGTGCTGTGCCCCGGGATGGCGCAGAAGTACCGATACTTCCCCGGCGCCAGCGTCACCTCGACCGAATGCTGACCATTACTCCCGTCGTCCGGGTACGCGAGAATGTTCAGGTCGACGTCGTGGTTGTAGCCCGGCGTCGAACGGTCGAACGTTAGCGTGTGCGACATGTCGGTGGTGTTGCCGGTGGCCTCGCTGTTCTCGAACACGATCGTTGTCAGGCCGGCGACCGCCTGGGTCGGCGCGGTGGTGTAGGCGGTGACGCTGTTGCCCGCGGTCCAGGTCAGCACCTGGTCGGCGGCAGGCTCCACCGGCACCGACGCCAGTGCCCGCATCGACTGGGGCACCAGCATCACCAGCACCGCGGTGAGCCCGGTTATGAGTCGTCGCATCACAGCCTCCTAGAGGGTCCGCAGCCGGATGTTGCGGAACTCCATCAGGTCGCTGTTCCCATGGTTCTGCAGCCCGATGTAGCCCTCGACGAACTGCCGCAGGTCGGTCGACGGGTCGCTCGGCCGCGACGACTGCTGTCCCGGGGTGTTGTCGAACTCGTTGATCACCACACCATTGCGGATGATCGTGTAGTGCTGCCCGACGACCTTGATCTCGTACTCGTTCCACTGCGCCTTCGGGGTCGGCCGGGCCGCGGCCAGTCCGATCGGGTCGAAGTTGTAGATCGACCCGGTCTTCTGCGGCTCGCCCGGTTCACCGTCGTACAGCTGGACCTCGTGGCCGCAGTAGATCGCCACCCAGGCCTGTGAGGTGCGGGCCGAGCCGACTGTGCCGCAACTGCCGAGCGGCCGCTGATCGAGCGGTGTGCGCGGATCCGGGAACCGGACGAAGACGCCGCTGTTCGCGCGAACAGCGTCCGGCGCGACGTCGCGGAACTGCAGCTTCAGCGAGAAGTCGCCGTACGGCTTCTTCGCGAACCAGAGCATGCCGAGCCCGCCGGACGGTTTCAGCGACCCGTCCGGCTGGACGGCGAACTCACCCGATGGCGCCTGCGCCCAGTCGTAGAACGACTCGGCGGTGCCGTCGAAGAGCGGCTCGTACCCGGTCACGCCTGGCCGGCCGATGGCCGACGCCCGGGCCACCGCGATCAGGTTGTCCCGCTCGGCGACGGTGATGATCCCGCGCTCCCGCAGTTGCCGGGTGGCCAGCTGGACGTGGCTGACGAACAGGGCATGGGTGGCCCAGGTGCTCTCGTCGTCGATCAGGTCGTCGGCCCGGCAGCCACCGCCCGCGTTGCGGTTCGGCACCGTCGTCGCGGTGTCCCCGATGGACACCTGAGCACCCTGGTCCGGCAGCACACAGCCGGCGTTGATCGCTGTCGTCGCGACCGCGGTCGTGCCGTCGGCGTAGGTGACGGTCAGCTTCGCCGTGCGCAGCCCGGGGCTGCTATAGGTGTGCCGCGGGTTGGCCTCGGTCGAGGTGGTGCCGTCGCCGAACGTCCAGGCGTACGACACCCCACCGGCCTTGGTGCCGTTGAACGCGTAGGTCAGCGGCTTGTTCTGCACCGCGACCCCGGAGGCCTTCGGCAGCGGGGTCGGCGGGCCGCCCTTGTAGCTGACCTTCACCAGCTTCTGGTTCGGGTGCAGGGTGAAGAATCCGCCGCCGTAGTCGAGCACGTAGAGCGCACCGTCCGGTCCGAACCGGGCGTCCATCCAGCTCTGCACCTGGTTGCTGCCGTTGCCCCCGGGCACGATGTGCTGGAACGTCTCGCCGAACGCCGGCGGCTGCGCCGTCGGGACGCCGGCCGGGTCGACCGTCACCGCGTTCCGGCGGCTCGGGGTCGAATTGTCGCCGATGAACCACTTGTCGTCCCAGTACTTCGGCCAGGCCACCCCGCTCGTGCTGTTCACCCGGTCGTAGTGGTAGGTCGGCCCGGACATCACGGCCTGCCCGCCACCGCCTCGGAAGTACGGCTGGGTGTAGACCGCGTCCTCGTCCTTGTACGTCGGGATCGAGCTGCCCGGGCGCTTCGGGAACACCGGCCCGCCGCCGCCCGGTGAGTACCAGATCATGTTGTCCTTGACCGGCGGCAGCTCGACCAGCCCGGTGTTTCGCGGCGAGGTGTTCAGCGGGTTGTCGCAGTCGTACCAGCCGGTCAGCACCGACGCGTCCGTGTTGCTGCGGTTACGGTACGGCTGCCGGTTGCCCATGCAGTAGGGCCAGCCGTGGTTGCCGGCCTCGGTGATGATCGTCGCGGTCTCGTACTTCGCCGGCCCGAGCTCCGGGTCCGGCGAACCGGCGTCCGGCCCGACCCAGGCGGCGGTCAGCCAGTCGGTTTCCGGGTCGATCGCGAGCCGGGAGATGTTCCGCACGCCCATCACGTAGATCTCCGGCCGTGCCAAACCTGACGACACCGGTGCTGTGCCGGGCGCGAACAGGTTGCCGGCCGGGATCGTGTACGTGCCGTCCGGTTCCGGGTGGATCCGGATGATCTTCCCGTTCAGGTCATTGGTGTTGCCGGAGGTGCGCCGGGCGTCCTGGAACGACAGCCCGCCGAACTCCTGCGTCCAGTTGTTGCCGGAGTAGCCGCTTGAGCCGCCGGAGGAGTTGCTGTCCCCGGACCCGACGTACAGGTTGCCCAAGGAGTCGAACGCCATCCCGCCACCGGCGTGGCAGCAACTGTGTTGCTGGACCTCCCACTGCAGCAGGTCCTTGCGGCCGGCCAGGTCGACGGTCTGGCTAGTGGCGTTGTAGGTCAGCCGCGAGATCGTCCGCTTGCCGGTGTGCCGGACTCGGTCGACGGTGTCGTGCGGCATCCAGTAGACGTAGAACCAGCCGTTCACGGCGAACTTCGGGTCCAGCACGATGCCGAGCAGGCCCTCCTCGTTCTTGACCAGCTCGTCGCCGGAGCCGCGATTGCCCATCACCGGCAGCGTGGCCAGCAGCTTCGCCTTCTTGGTGACCGGATCCCACTGGTGGATGGTGCCGCAGCCGAGGCCGACGTTCGGGTTCTCCCATTCGACCACCGGGCCGCTCGGGCAGGCCGCCTTGCCGACGTAGAAGATCTTGCCGTTCGGCGCGATCGTCATCCCGTGCGGCTCGCCGATCTGGTCGAGCTGGCCGGCCTGGTTGGGCAGGGTCAGCCGCTCTACCGTGTAGTTGGCGGCGATCGTCGCCTGGCAGTCCGCCCGGACCATTCCGGTGGTCCACTTCAGCGCGCCGAGCAGGTGCTTGCGGAACGCGGACTCGCCGTAGCTGCCGTCAGTGCCGCCCATGCCGGTGTAGAAGGACCGGCCGCCGCCGTAGTCGCGGCACCAGGAGATCGGGTGGAACGGGCCGTTGGCGCCAGGGCCAGGGTTGTAGTGCCGCTCCTCGACCTGGGCGACGGTGTGCACGGTCCCGACCGGAGTGGTCGCCCAGTTGCGCCACTTGTCGGTCCGGGTCAGGTTCAGCGGCAGGCCGGCGTTCGCCGGGTGTTGCCGATCCAGCAGGTTGACCACCGCGCGCTGCGGAGTCGGCTCCGGCGGCGGAGACGAGTCACCGGTGTAGAAGAGCAGGTCGGCGAGTTGCATCAGCGGGTCGCCGCTGTTCGCGGTGATGTTGAGCCGATAGTGCGCGTACACCGTCGTGTTCGCGACCTCGAACACCCGCCGCTGGAGCCGCTCGGCGAAGACCTCGTTGCTGCGGGTGTCCAGGTCGGTCCAGGTGCTGCCGTCGTTCGAGCCCTGCAGGGTCCAGTTCTTGGGGTCCCGGCCGGCGGAGTCGTTCGCCGAGGTGAGCGAGTACCTGGTCACCGCAGCCGGCTCGGCGAGCTGCATCGCGACCCAGCCAGTCGGCGCGAAGGCCAGCCACTTGGTGTTCGGGTTCGCGTCGGTCAGCTTCTCCTTGGTCTCGTTCGGCGGGTTCTCCGCGCTGGCCGTCACCGCCGACACCGGCCGTGGCGGCGGCAGCAGGGCGCCGACCGGGCGCGCGCCGATCAGGCCGGTGAACCAGTCGGAGTCCGGCTGGAACTTCGACGCGTCACCGATGCCGAGGTAGCCGTTGCCGGCCTTGATGTAGTTCTGCAGCGCTGTCTCCTGCTCCCGCCTGAGCGCGATGCCTTGTGCGGACAAGAACACCACCGCGCGGTACATCGCCAGCTTCGTCGGGGTGAAGACGGCCGGATCCGAGCTGACATGCACGGTCATCCCGTTGGCCTGCCCGAGGCCGGCGATCGCGTCGGTCGCCCGCTCCACCGGATCCAGCTGGTCGTCGGGCTCGCCGCGGAACACCAGCACGTTCACCGCCACATCGGTGGCGGCGGTCGCGGTGACCGGTGCCGCCTGCGCCATCGGCGGCGTGCTGCCCGGCTGCACCGTCAGGGTGCCGAACGCCAGTGCCGCGGTGACCAGAACGGCAGCGCTACGCCGCCGATGGTTGAGCCTCATCGTTCCCCCTCAGCCGTGATGGGTGGAGTGACCGGACTGGGACCCGGCCAGGTGGTGCTGGTGGAAGCGGTCGATCGCCGCCTGCGCGCCGGCCGGCATCCCACCGTCGGGATTGCGGACCAGGAACAGGCCGACCATCCCCTGGTCGGAGTGCATCTGCACGTGGCAGTGGTACATCCACACGCCCGGCCCGACGCCTTCGCCGGCCAGCACCTGGAAGCCGAACGAACTGCCGGGGTCGAGGTTCTTGTTGTCGATCACCGGGCTCGGATCGTTCGCACCGGTGAGCATGCCTGTGCGCGTGTCGGCCCAGCGGTGCGCATGCAGGTGGAACGTGTGCGGCAGGTTGCCGTGCCCGACGCAGACGAACTCGACCCGCTCCCCCTGCCGGGCCTCGAACATCGGGGTGTCCGGCGCCACCTTGTTATTGATCAGCATCTCGTTGAACACGACCGTGAACTGCCGGTCCGGGATCAGGTCGCCGCGGCGACGGACGATCAGACCGCCGTACAGGCCCTTCTGAATCCCGACAGTGCCGTGGTCGTTGCCCATCGCGTGGTCGTGGTAGTGCCAGTAGCCGGCGCTGCCGGGCATGAACCGGTTGCTGCCGAGGTCGACCTGCTTGCGGGTGCGCCAGACGTAGGTGCGGGTCTCTCCGGGCGCGTTGAACGAGGCGTTCAGCGGGCTGCCGTCGGAGTCGACGTCGTAGTCGACGCCGAGCGGGTGGATCGACAGCCGCTGGGCGGAGTTGTTGACCAGTTCGATCTCGAGGGTCTCCCCCTCGTAGATCTCCAGCAGCGGCCCGGGAACGGTCGCCTCACCGGGCGCCAGCCCGTAGCCGAACAGGTCGCCTGGCAGCGGCTCGGCGTACAGGGTGATCTGGCGGACCGCGGCGGCGCCGTCGGGGGCGGCGGCCACACCGGTCAGCATCGCTCCGCCGGCAACTGCGGCAGGGGCGACCAGCATCGATCGGCGGGACAACCGCGGATTTTGGGCGTGCTCGGCCATCAAGGGACTCCGTTCGGGCGGGAACGCGTGTCTCCAGGTCCAGCTGTGTGGTCAGTGATCGACCCCCCGGGCCAACCAACTGTCGCTAAGCCAGCACACTATGTAGCCATCGACAAAAAGTTAAGACCCGGGTCAGATGTTTTTGTCGTTCGTTGTCAGATCCGCGATGGTCTAGGGTGAGACGTATGAAGAGTTCTGCAGATGTGCAATCCCCGGTGGCGATCGACGAGTGCAACATCCGGCTCGTGGATCCGGAGCGGGTGGCGGCCGTCAATGCCAGGATGCCTTCTGAGCAGGATGTGGTCGACACGGCCGATGTTTTCGGGCTGCTGGGCGACCCGCGCCGGCTGAAGTTGCTGGTGGCGTTGCTGGACGGCGAGCTGTGCGTCTGCGACCTGGCCGCGGTGACGGGGATGAGCGAATCGGCGACCTCACACGCGCTGAGGCTGCTGCGCGCCCACCGGGTGGTCTCGGTACGGCGTGACGGGCGGATGGCCTTCTACCGGCTCGACGACGCGCATGTCCGCATGCTCGTCGACCTCGCCGTCGCCCACACCGAGCACACCGACGCCATGCACCCCGAGCGGGATGGCCGCAACTCATGACTGCGGACCACGGGCACGACACCAAGACGCAAGGGCACGGCCATGGGCACGGGCACGGGGTCAGTGCGGAGTCTGACCGGCGGTTGCTGAGTGGCGCGCTGGCGTTGATCCTCGCGTTCATGGCGGCCGAGGTGATCGTCGGCTTCGCGGCCGGGTCGCTGGCCCTGATCACCGACGCGGCGCACATGCTGACCGACGCCGCCGCGATCGCGCTCGCCCTGATCGCGATCCGCCTGTCGGCGCGCCCGCCGGCCGGCGGCTTCACCTACGGGCTCAAGCGGGTCGAGATCCTGTCGGCCCAGGCGAACGGCATCACCCTGCTGCTGCTCGCCGCGTTCTTCGTGTACGAGTCCGTCAACCGGATGATCCACCCGCCCGACGTGGAAGGCGCGCTGGTCCTGATCACTGGTGTCGTCGGCATCGTGGTGAACCTGTTCGCCACCTACCTGATCAGCAAGGCGAACCGCTCCAGCCTGAACGTCGAAGGCGCGTTCCAGCACATCCTCAACGACCTCTTCGCCTTCATCGCGACCGCCATCGCCGGTCTGATCGTTCTGCTCACCGGATTCGCCCGCGCCGACTCGATCGCCGCGCTGATCGTCGCCGCATTGATGCTCAAGGCGGGCATCGGCCTGGTCCGGGATTCCGGCCGGATCTTCCTCGAGGCAGCACCCGCTGGGCTCGATCCGGCCGCCCTGGGCGCCGAGCTCTGCGCAGTACGGGGCGTGGTCGAGGTGCATGACCTGCACGTCTGGGAGATCACCTCGGGTGAGCCGGCCGCGTCAGCGCACATCCTGGTCCAGGAGGGCCTCGACTGCCACCAGATCCGGAGCGAGATCGAGTCCCTGCTGGCCGAGCGGCATCACCTCACCCACTCGACGCTCCAGGTGGACCACGCGTCAAGCGGCGTACAGGCTGCTCATTGCAGTGACGCGCACGGGGCAGTGCATCGGACCATCACAGTCGCTGAAACAGAACCTGACCAGGCCATTCCGACGAGTCACTGACCGGTACTGCGAACGCCTCGGCCCGGGTGAACCCCTGCTGCTCGTAGTACCGGACGAGCGCGCCCTCGCCGCCCGCGAAGCAGTCCACCCGGACCAGCTCGATACCCTCGTTCCGCGCTAGCGAACGCGCGTGGTCGAGCAGTTCCGCGCCGATACCCTGCCCGCGAGACGCACGATCGGTCACCAGCAGTTGGACATACAGCTCCGGCTCGGTGGCGGGCGGCACGTACGGCATCGGCTCGCCGACCACGAGCGCCCCGACCACGCGCCCGGCCGACTCGGCGATCCACAGGCTGCCGGCATCGGCGTACCCGGTCACCCGCTTGATCCGCCGCGGGTCGGTGGAGTGCGGCTCGGTCCCCCACTGGTCAGTGCGCCCGATGGAAACCAGCCACTCGGTCGCCCCGTCCAGCAGACCCAGGACGGCCGGCACGTCGGCCCGGTCGCCGGGCCGAATGATCAGGAAAGATGCCACCCAGCCATCCTGCCACCCAAAATAAAGCTCGACGGATGTCGAAAGCCTGGGGCCGGCTTCTACCTAGGAATGAAGACACCCGCAACGAGAAGAGGGAATCCGATGAAGAGCAAGGCTGGTCAGCTGGACAGGCAGTTCACCGCACCGCTGCTGAAGAGCGCGAGCAAGGGCGGCTGGACGTACGTCGTGATGCCGGGCTCGGCCGAGTTCTTCGGCACCCGCGGCCTGGTGAAGGTCCGCGGCACGATGGACGGTCATCCGTTCGAGAGCGCGTTCATGGCCCTGGGCGACGGCACCCACAAACTCCCGGTCAAGGCCGACCTCCGCACCCTGATCGGCAAGAACGCCGGCGACCAGATCACCATCCACCTCCACGAACGCCTCTGACAGCCTGAGGTCAGCTCGGCCAGACGAACGCCGGGTCGCGGAGGTAGTCGTCCCGCCGCCATTCCAGGGCCATTCGGACCATGTCGTGCGCACCCGTGCCGATCACCTTGCGCAAGGGTGGTTCCGGCTCGTCGAGCAGGGCCAGCAACGCCTCCGCCGCGACCCGTGGCGATTCCTGGGTCTGCGGCTCGGAGGCGGCCACCTCGACCTCTTCCGGTGTCGGATAACCCGGCATGCCGAGGATCGCCGTACGGGATCCCTCGTACGCCGGGTCCGCGGTCGTGAACCGCATGCTCGAGCCGGCCCAATCGGTGGCGAACCCGCCGAGCTCGAGGAGGTGCACCCGGATCCCGAGCGGCGCGACCTCGGCGGACAGTGCGGCACTCAGTCCTTCCAGCGCCCACTTGGTCGCGTTGTACGCGCCGAACAGCGGCAGGTGACCGACTGCACCGACGCTGGAGACCTGCACGATCGACCCCGACCCACGCTCTCGCAGGTGCGGCAGCACCGCCTGGGTCACCCAGACCGCGCCGAACAGGTTGACGTCGAACTGCGCCCGGATCTCCTGCTCGGACAGCTCCTCGACCGCCCCGACCAGGCCGTACCCGGCGTTGTTCACGACCACGTCCGGAATGCCGACCGTCGACACCACCTCGGCGACAACCGCCTCCACCTCGGCCCGCACCGCGACGTCGAGGCGGCGCTGGATCAGGCGGTCCCCGTACCGCTTGGCGAGATCGTCCAGCAGTCCGTCCCGGCGAACCGTCGCGATCACCCGGTCGCCGTGCTCCAGCGCCGCCTCAGTGAAGGCCTTGCCCAGTCCACGCCCTGCGCCGGTGATGAGCCATAGGCGTTGTGCCATCTCGCGACCACCCTCCTTGATGTTTAACGAGACGAACCGTATCGTCTCGTTCGTGAAGAGTCCAGACGAGCGCCGCCGAAGCGACCGGGCCCACGCCGCGATTCTCGAGGCGGCCTCGCAGACCGTGCAGGAGCTCGGCTACGGCAAGACCACGATCGAGGGCATCGCGGCTCGCGCGGGAGTCGGCAAGCAGACGATCTACCGTTGGTGGTCCTCGAAAGGCGCGGTCGTGATCGATGCGCTGCTCGCCGGGCAGACCGAGACGGACTGGCCGGACAGCGGGGACCTCGGGACCGATCTGCGGTTGGTGCTGCGGGCAACGACCCTGGAGTTCGCCGACGAACGGACCTCGGCGACGCTCCGCGCGCTGATGCTCGACATGCAGGACGACCCGGCACTCAGCGAGAGCGTGATGACCCGGATGCTCGGACCGCAACTCGAGGCGACCAAGCGGAGGCTGAGGTCGGCCCAGCAGGCCGGGCAGGTCGATGCGGCCGTCGACCTGGACCTGGCCGTCGAGGTGATCTTCGGCCCGATCTACCACCGCTGGATCCTGCGGACGCACCCGTTCGACGAGGCCTACGCGGACGCTCTGACCAACCTCGCGATCCGCGCGCTCGGGCCAGCGGTTGCGGGTGCGGTAGGCCGCTGAGGCCATCCGGTCGTTGCAGAGCTCGCAGTAGTAGCGGCGGCGGTTCGCCTTGGTGCGATCGACATATACGCAGCGGCACGGATCGCCGGAACCGGCGTACGGGGCCTTGCTTTCACAGCCGGGTGTGGATCCGCGTCGGATCGCAGCGCTCGGGCATGACTATCGCGCAGGTACGGATCGCTGGTGGGTAACCGCGCGAAGGCACTGGTGTTCATGGCGGGCGATGCCACCTGGGCGAGCCGATTCGACCCTCGGGCGGTGGTCTATCGGCGGCTCGAACGGGTTGTCGGGACCTCGGACACGTTATTTCCTGTCCCAGGTCCCGATTTGGTGTTCAAGGTCCCGAGTCCTGGTCGGTATTCCGCGTCGCCATCCGGAATCCCCAGATTTCTTGCCATGGAATGCAACACCTACCGACTCACCTCCGCCGACCACCCAGGAGTGCGCCGCGCAGGCCCCAAGCGAGCGACCCCGGCAGCAGCCCCGACAAATTCCCCCACTGCGGCCGTACTTCCCAGCGGATTCCAGTGCCGGCGGCTGAGCCCCCACGCTCTCACCACAATCGATCCGATCCTGCTCTGCGTCGCCAAGAACAGGAGGTAGTCAGGCCGTCAGCGCTGCCGACGGTCGCGTCCCGCTTGAGCGGCGCATCCACCACCCCGACCCGGCCACTACCTCCTGTCGTTCCCGACACCGGTCACCCTCACCGCCCCTCGATAAACCACCTGGCGGTCCGGGCGCACCACCAGGCCGACTCCCATCACCGCGACCAGCACCATCACCCAGCCCGGCGACGCGAACCACCCG
>NZ_DASRXP010000433.1:0-15776 GCF_035687465.1 Kribbella sp. | reverse complement strand
CAACTGCTGGCCACTGAGGATGTCGAGATCCGCGCTGCCACACGGGCACAGCATGATCGGTTCGTCCAGGGCGAACTCTTCACCGCATTTTCGACAGTACGCCCGGCCGGGCGGCTCGTCGATGTCCAAGCGGGCGTCCTCGAGGCCGGTGCCCTGGGCCACGATCTCGAAGCAGAACCGGATCGAGTCCGTCACCACCCCGGACAGCATCCCGATCTCCAGGCGCACCGAAGCCACCTGGGAGTCGCCGACCTTGTCGACGATCGCATCGACCACGCTCTCCGCGATGGCGAGCTCGTGCACCCTTGCGACGGTAGGCCGATCCACCACCCCCGACAAGCCCGCTAACGCAGAACCACCCCGGGCTCGGACAGCCCGGGGTGGTTCTGCGTAGTACGTGCGAGCTAGAAGTCGCCGCCGCCGAAGTCCCAGCCGCCGGAGTCGCCGCCGAAGTCGCCGTCGCCACCGAAGTCGCCACTGCCGCCATCGCCACCGTCGCCGCCGGCGTCTCCGCCACCGTCGCCGCCGCCATCTCCGCCACCCTCGCCGCCGCCTGCGTAGTCGCCGTAGCCGCCGCCGGCGAACATGCCGCCGAGCATCGTGCCGAGGAACATGCCTGTCATCACGCCGCCGAGGGCACCGAACATGCCTTGTGCGTAAGGCGCGTAGGCCGGACCGGCCTGCCAGTACGGAACCCGCTGCGGGCCGACCATGACCTTGCGGATGTCCGGCTCGGCACCGGCGCGGACCCGCTCGGCGTCGGCCGCACAGGCCGGCACCTCACGCGGTGCGCCACCAGGCGGGGACCACAGCACGTCCTCGACCGACGGGCCGTGCTGCGGGTTGAAGAAGCAGGACGGACGCCGCTGCGGCAGCGGTTCGCCGTTCACCCGGGCGCGGACGCACGCCATCGCGTACCGGCCGTCCTCGAGGATCTCGATCACGTGCTTGATCTGCTCGGCCTCGGTGACCTGTCCGACCGCCTGCTTGGCCGACTCGTAGGAGTCGAGCGCGCGCTGGTAGTCCTGCCGGGCCCCGTCGCCGAGGTCCTTGCCGACCATGTCCAGGTCGAGGTCCTGCAGTTCCTCGCCGAAGCGGGTGATGTCCTCGTCGGCGGTCTTCTTCACCGACTCCAGTTCGGCGGAGGTGACCTGGTCACGCTGCTTGGTCTGCAGCTGTGTACGTCGGTACGAGCGATAAGCCAGTACGGCGATCACGACGACCGCGATCAGCAGGATTGCTTCCATCTCGAGCCTTCCTCAAATGGTGGTGCGACGAGCCTACCGGGCGGCGGAAATGGCCCGGAAACGCGCACACCCCGCCGCGCCACGCAGGGTGACCAAAATGCACCGGATCCGGTCACTCCTTGCGCATAATCGATTACCGCTGCCTCATCAAGCATCAGATCGGCCGGAGGCTTTCCATGGGCACGACCCGACCCCTGAGACTCGCCTTGATCGCGGTGACAGGCCTCGCCCTGTTCGTGCCGCTGATCCAGGTCGCCTGGAACCACCCGACCCCGGCCGCCGGAACCCCGGTCGCCGGCGAAGCACCCCGAGCTGTCGACGCGTCGTACCAGGAGATCCCGCTGCGGTCGGGCCCCGGTGCCTACGCGACGACCGAGGCGCCGCAGACCAAGCCGTTCGGACTGGTCGGGGTGACCTGGCCTTACCGCAAGAGCTCCACGCAGGTAGAGGTGAAGATCCGCGTGCAACGCAACGGCGTGTGGTCTGCCTGGGAGAAGCTGCCGGTGGAGGACGAGCACGGTCCCGCCGCGGCCACCACAGAAGGGCAGGAGCGCTCCGGCACCGAGCCGCTCTGGGTCGGCGACGCGAACGGCGTCGAGGCATCTCTCGCCACGCTCGACGGTACGACGGTCAACGACGCCAAGGTGGTTCTGATCCAGCCCGGCACCCTTGCGACCGACGCGGCCCCGCCGATCCCGGTCGTCTCGAGTCAGGTGGACAGCCGGGCGCCGTACCCGATTCCGGCGATCATCGGCCGGCGCGGCTGGGGCGCTGACGAGCGGCTCCGCAGTCACAACGGCGCGGCGTGCGCGAAGCCGAAGTACACCAGCACGGTCCAGGCCGCCTTCGTCCATCACACGGCCGATCGCAACAACTACACCAAGGCGCAGGTGCCCGCGATGATCCGCGGCATGTACGCGTACCACGTGAAGAGCCGTGGCTGGTGCGACCTCGGCTACAACTTCCTGGTCGACAAGTTCGGCCGCGCCTGGGAGGGCCGGTACGGCGGGATGCAGCTGCCCGTGCTCGGCGCGCACACCGGGGCGTACAACGCGAACTCCTTCGGTGTCTCGCTGATCGGCAACTTCGAGAAGACGGCTCCGTCGGCGCAGATGCTGGAGATGACCGCCCGGATCGTCGCCTGGAAGCTGGACGCGAACTACCGGGGCCCGCTCGGACAGGTGATCCTTGCCGGCAGCAAGCTTCATGTCGTCTCGGGGCATCGCGACACCAAGGCGACCGCGTGCCCGGGCAACAACCTCTACTCCAAACTCAGTTGGCTGAAGCAACGAGTCAACACCCTGATGAGCAAGGGCGTCTCGACCGAGATCTACCAGTACGCGCAGAAGCTCGGCGGCTTCAAGAAGACCGGTCAGCCGTTCTGGGGCGAGCACCCGACCCGCTCGGGCCGGGCCACGTACTTCGGCGCCCGTGACATCTACTGGTCCGCTGCCACCGGCGCCCGCTCCGTCCAAGGCGGCTTCCGCGCCCAGTACCGCCGCTACGGCCCGGACGGCGTGCTCGGCATGCCGGTCGCGGAACAAGGCAACGGCGCAGTGCCGGGGAGTCGCCTGCAGCGGTTCCGCAACGGCGCGCTGTACTGGTCGAAGGGCACCGGCATGTACCCGGTCTACGGGAAGATCTCGCGCAAGTACGGCTCTCTCGGGGCGGAGCGATCGCGACTCGGGTTGCCCACGTCAACGCCGTACAAGGTCAATGGCGGCACGCAGCAGAAGTTCCAGCGCGGCTGGCTCACGCTGAGCACGCGCACCCAGCAGGTGTACGTCTCGTGAAACGCCGGATTGCCGTCCTCCTCGTGCTGGCCACCCTGCCCAGTGGCCTGGCAGTTGCCGTCGAACCTCTCGAACCGCAGGCGAACACCACCATCACCGGCCGCGGCTACGGGCACGGCCGCGGCATGTCCCAGTACGGCGCGCAGGGTGCCGCCCTGGCAGGTCAAACCGCGAAGCAGATCCTGGATTTCTACTACCCCGGTACTGCGACCGGCAAGGCGACGGGGAACATCCGGATCCGGCTGACCGCTGATTCCACCGACGGCGTCCGGGTGGCTTCCGCGAACAAGCTCAAGGTGCGCGATCTCAAGACCGGCACCGTCTACACGTTGCCCAAGGCATCCACCCGGAACCAGTGGTCGATCGATCCACACGGCGAGCACGGCACCCGGGTCAGCTCGTTCGACGCCAAGAAGCGGACCTGGACGCTGTGGCGGACGCTGAAGGGGATGGCCCAGTTCGAGGGGCCCGCGGTGATCGCCCTGGTCCTGCCGGACGGTCGCCAGGCCGGCTACCGCGGCGTTCTCCGGGCTGCCGATACCGCCGGCGCTCACCTCGACACGATCAACGCGCTGTCCCTGGAGGCCTACCTGCGCGGGGTGGTGCCGCGGGAGGCCATCGTCAGCTGGCGACCGGCCGCGCTCCAGGCGCAGGCGGTTGCCGCGCGCACCTATTCGGCGTACCACCGGCAGCGGGCGGGGAGCCGTGCCTACGACCTGTGCGACACCATCGCCTGCCAGGTCTACGGCGGCTACGGTTCCGAGAAGGCCCCGACGAATACGGCGATCGCGGCCACGGCGGGTCAGATCCGCCTCTACCGGAACACCCCGATCATCGCGGAGTTCTCGTCGTCGAACGGCGGAGCCACGGCGGCCGGCGGCGCGCCGTACCAGCTGGTCAAGGTGGACAGTTGGGACGCGTATCCGGACAACCGGAACCCCAACGTCAGTTGGTCCGTGACCCGCACGAGCGCCCAGTTGCAGGCGGCCTTCGGGGTCGGCGCGCTGCGCAGCCTGAAGGTGACCGGCCGGACCGGGGTCGGACCGGCGGACGGTCGGGTGCTGAGTGTCGAGGCGGTCGGTGCCTCAGGCAAGAAGTTGTTCAGTGGCGATCAGGTCCGGGCCAAACTCGGCCTGCGCTCGGCCTGGTTCACCTTCGTGCCGCCGCAACCCACCACTCTTGATATACCAACTGAGCCCGAAATCGGTTGAGCGTGAAGCATTGACGCCGAATCGCTGCGGAGGCTAGAACGTGACATCGATGTCAACCGCTGCCGCCCAGGAGGATCAGGTCGATGCGAAGAAGATTTGGTATATCAACCAGGACCATCGCGGGCGGGTTGCTCGCCGTCGCGCTGCTCGGTTCGGTGCACGCGCCGGCCGCTGACGCGACGCCGACCGCAGCCGCCCGCGCCGCGACGTCGTACAAAGCCCTGACCCAGTACTTCGACGCCGGGCAGGGCTTGCTGCTCGAGGAGTACCCGAACACCCACCCGAATCCCTACGCCTACGTCTGGCCGTACTCGCAGGCGGTGATCGCGGCCGAGAACCTGGCCGGTATCCCCGGGATCGGGCGCAAGTGGTCCAGCGAGGCCGAGAAGCGGCTGGACGGCTACAAGCCGTACTGGAACGCCACGACCACGCCGAAGGGGTACGACTCCTACGTGCGGCCGCCGCTCGGCCAAGGTGGGGACAAGTTCTACGACGACAACGAGTGGATCGGCCTGAACCTCGTCCAGCACTACCAGCGGACTGGTGACCGCTCGTCGCTGGCGCGGGCGAAGGAGATCTTCGCGCTCGTCGTGCACGGCTGGGACACGGACCCCGCACACCCGTGCGCCGGCGGTGTCTACTGGACCCAGGCGCCCTGGAGCCAGGACCGCAACACGGTGTCCAACGGCCCGGGCGCGGAGCTCGGCGCGCACCTGTACCTGCTGACGAAGGACAAGTCGTACCTGACCTGGGCGAAGAAGATGTACACCTGGGCGCAGGAGTGCATGCTCGCCCCGAACGGCCTGTACTGGGACCACATCGACCTGGCCGGCACCGTCGAGAAGACCCAGTGGAGCTACAACCAGGGCGTCATGCTCGGCGCCGGCGCGTTGTTGTACAAGGCAACGGGTCAGCGGCAGTACCTGAACGACGCGAAGTCGGTGGCGAACGCGTCACTGGCCTATTACGGCAGCGAGGACCGGCTCTGGAAGCAGCCGACCAGGTTCAACTCGATCTGGTTCAAGAACCTGCTGATCCTCGACTCGATCGCGCCCGACCGCCGGTACAAGGCGACCATGCAGGCCTACTCCGACCGGGCATGGAAAGAGGCCCGCGATCCTGCCACGGGCCTCTTCCACTTCGTCGACGGACCGGTCCAGCTCCTCGAGCAGTCCGCGATGGTCCAGATCGATGCGCTCCTCGCCTGGCCGCGCAGCCGTTATGACGAACTGGCTTAGGCTGCCGCGGTAACCGAGGTGATGTTGACCGGGGTGGCGGGCTTGCCGTCGGTGGGCCCGCCCTCCGGGATCACGCCGCCGTTGGCGACTTTGTCGATCTCTTTCAGGCCGTTCACGTCGACCGTGCCGAAGGCCGTGTACGCCGGGTCGAGGCCGGAGCCGTCGCCGTACACGATGAAGAACTGGCTCCCGTTGGTGTTGGCACCCGAGTTCGCCATCGCCAGCGTGCCGCGACCGTACTTCAGTTGCGGGAAGACCTCGTCGTTGAAGGTGTAGCCGGGGCCGCCGGAGCCGGTGCCGCTCGGGTCACCGCACTGCAGGACCTGCAGGCCGGCGCCGACCGTCATGCGGTGGCAGGTGGTGCTGTCGAAGTACTTCTGCCCGACCAGGCTGAGGAAGCTCTTCACCGTGCAGGGTGCGAGGTTGCTGTCCAGGGTCAGTTGCAGCTCGCCGATCGAGGTGTTCATCGTGGCCGCTGTGGTGCCGCTGGCCTTGACCTTCCCGTTCGCCGGGGCCTTCGCCGTCTTGGCGGCAGGCTCGGTGGACGCCTTGTAGGTGCAGTCGACCTCGGCCGGGAGCGGGGTCGGGCGCTTCAGCGGCGCGGCCAGTGCGGTCGGGATCGAGGCCGGCTTGTTCTCCGCGCCGACGCTCGCGGTCGGCGTGGAAGCCGCGGCCGGGGTGTCGTCGCCGGCGTTCTGGGCCAGCACCACGACCACTCCGGCGATCACCACGACCACCGCGACGATGGCCGAGATGGTGACCGCCAGCGTCCTGCGCTGGCGGGAGCGCTCGGCCTGCCGCTCGGCCTGACGCTGCGCCTTCCGGGCCGCCAGTTGCTGCTGATGGGACTTCTTGGACATGCAGAACCTCTCCTCACCTCGCGGCAATCCTGGAGGGAACCTACCGCCCGACCCTGAGAATCGGCTGTTAATGGGGGTACAGAATCAATCTTTGATCTCGCAGATCGCCGCCCCCGCGGCCACGGTGGCGCCGACCTCGGCGGTGAGGCCGGTGACGGTGCCCGCCTTGTGGGCGTTCAGCGGCTGCTCCATCTTCATCGCCTCGAGCACCACGATCAGGTCACCCTCGGCCACGGTCGCGCCTTCCTCGACGGCGATCTTGACGATGGTGCCCTGCATCGGCGACGTCAGCGAATCACCCGAGGCGGCCGCACTCTTGCCACTGCCGCCCCCACGCTTGGTGGGCTTCTTCTTGGTCGCGGTTCCCGCTGCCGCGGAAGCACCGAGTCCTGCTGGCAGAACCACCTCGAGCCGCTTGCCGCCGACCTCGACGGTGACCCTCTCCCGCTGGTGGGGCTCCGCGACGTCCGCAGCCCCGTCGTACGGCGGGATCTGGTTGTCGAACTCGGTCTCGATCCAGCGCGTGTGCACCTTGAAGCCATCGGTACCGACGAAGGCCGGATCGCGAACGACGGCCGCGTGGAACGGCACCGCGCTCGGCATCCCTTCGACCACGAACTCCTTCAGCGCCCGGCGGGACCGCTCCAGCGCCTGGGTGCGGTCGCGGCCGGTCACGATCAGTTTGGCGACCAGCGAGTCGAACGAACCGGGCACCGTCTCACCCTGGTCGTACCCGCCGTCGAGGCGGACGCCCGGGCCGGAGGGGGCGTGCCACTTGGTCAACGTGCCGGGTGCGGGGAGGAAGCCACGGCCGGGGTCCTCGGCGTTGATCCGGAACTCGATGGAGTGCCCGCTGACGACGGGATCGTCGTACCCGAGCTCCTCGCCGTTCGCGATCCGGAACATCTCCCGGACCAGGTCGATCCCGGTCACCTCTTCGCTGACCGGGTGCTCGACCTGCAGCCGGGTGTTCACCTCGAGGAAGGAGATCAGGCCGTCCTGGCCGACCAGGAACTCACACGTCCCGGCGCCGACATAGCCCGCCTCGCGCAGAATCGCCTTGGAGGAGGTGTAGAGGGTCTTCAGCTGCTCGTCGGTCAGGAACGGCGCGGGCGCCTCCTCGACCAGCTTCTGGTACCGGCGCTGCAGCGAGCAGTCGCGGCTGGAGATCACCACGACGTTGCCGTGGGCATCGGCCAGGCACTGGGTCTCGACGTGCCGCGGCTTGTCCAGGTAGCGCTCGACGAAGCACTCGCCCCGACCGAAGGCGCTGACCGCTTCGCGGGTGGCGGACTCGAACAACTCCGGTACTTCGTCCAGCGTGCGGGCCACCTTCATCCCGCGACCACCACCGCCGTACGCCGCCTTGATCGCGATCGGCAGCCCGTACTCCTCGGCGAAAGCGACCACCTCGGACGCGTCGGCGACCGGGTTCGGGGTGCCGGGGACCTGCGGGGCGCCGACCTTCTCCGCGATGTGCCGGGCCTTCACCTTGTCGCCGAGGGAGTCGATCGCGGCCGGCGGTGGGCCGATCCAGATCAGCCCGGCGTCGAGCACGGCCTGGGCGAACTCGGCGTTCTCGGCCAGGAAGCCGTACCCCGGGTGCACCGCGTCCGCGCCGGAGCGGGCCGCGACGTCGAGGATCTTGGCGATGTTCAGGTAGGAGTCCGCCGGGGTGGCGCCGTCCAGCGAGTAGGCCTCGTCGGCGAGCCGGACGAACAGCGCGTCACGGTCGGGGTCGGCGTACACGGCCACGCTGGCCAGGCCGTCGTCGGCCGCGGCGCGCGCCACCCGGACGGCGATCTCGCCCCGGTTCGCGATCAGGACCTTGGTGATGCGCTTGCTGTCAGACACAGCTGGACTCCCTTCGGCAACGGCCTGAGTCTAGGGGCACAGGCGGCTCCCGTGGCCAGGCAGAGGATCAGGGCGTTGATCACACCTGCCGGGCGGCCTCCAGACTCGTCCGGGACTGGATAGGCTCACGGTTGACGTAGTGCCAAGCCGTGGGGAGTGACGATGACAACCATTCTCGAGGCGTCGGCCGGGACGGTGCCCGCCGAGTTCGAGAAGCTGGACGACCGGTTCGACGGGATCCGTGGAGATGCCCGGCTCGAGCGGCTGTGGACCGGGGGCAGGTGGCTGGAGGGTCCGGTCTATTCGCCGGCCGGCCGGTATCTGCTGTTCAGCGACATCCCGAACGACCGGATCCTGCGGTGGGACGAGACGTCGTACCAGACCTCTGTGTTCCGGGAGCCGGCCGGCAACACGAACGGGCACACCCTGGACGAGCAGGGCCGGTTGATCAGTTGCGAGCACGGCAACCGCCGGGTCACCCGGACCGGGCACGACGGCCGGATCCGGGTGCTGGCGGACAACTGGGACGGTAAGCGCCTGAACAGCCCGAACGACGTGGTGGTCGGGCCGGACGGCGCCGTCTGGTTCACGGACCCGGCGTACGGGATCGACAGTGACTACGAGGGCTTCAAGGGCGAGATCGAGACGGACGGTTGCCACGTCTACCGGATCTCGCCGGACGGCAAGGTCAGCCGGGTGGCCGACGACTTCGCCCGGCCGAACGGGCTGGCGTTCTCCAACGACCGCAGCATGCTCTACATCACCGACACCGAGGAAGCGACCATTCGCGTGTTCACGGTCGAGGGTGACCGGTTGTCCGGTGGTGAGCTGTTCGCCGAGTGCGGCAACGGCGCGTTCGACGGCATCCGCCTGGACGACCAGGGCCGCATCTGGGGGTCAGCCGCCGACGGCGTCCACGTCTACCACCCGGACGGATCCCTGCTCGGCAAACTCCTCGTCCCCGAAACCGTCTCCAACCTCACCTTCGGCGGCCCGAAACGCAACCGCCTCTTCCTCACCGCAACCACCTCCCTCTACTCCCTCCACACCACCGTCACCGGCGGCCCCCAGCCCTACGACGCCCGCTAAAAACGTTGCGTCCGAAGAACCTGAGGTCCTGACCTCAGGTTCTTCGGACGCTGTGGGTTCTCAGGGGTCAGAAGTTCTTCTTGATCTGGTCGATGATGGTGAAGACGGCGAGGGCGCCGAAGGCTGTGAAGGAGAACAGCATGACGGCGGTGCGAAGGCGGGTGATTCGGATCGCCCGGGGGAGGGCGCGGGAGTTCATCCACCAGAGCAGGCCGGAGTAGAAGAACATCATCGTGCCGGCCGTACAGGCCGAGATCACCAGCAGCACCAGCGGCTGGTCCAGTCCGGCCAGCAGCACGATGATGCCGAAGGCAACCAGTCCCCAGACCAGCCAGAAATACAGCTTGGACTCGCTGATGGTGGACGAGCGCAGGTAGCGGGACTTGATCATGTCCGCCGACAGCCGGGACGTGTAGTCGACGATGCCGGCCGCAGCCGCGAACAGCGAGAACGCGCCGATCGCCCAGAACAGGTAGCCGAACCAGCTGCCCACCAGGTTCTGCAGGGTGACGCCCTCGATCTTCAGGAAGCTGATGTTGTTCTTCACCGCGGAATCACCGAACAGGGTGGCGTGCGCGAGCATCGAGGTGAAGAGGATCGTCACCACGGTGATCAGGACGAACGTCATCGCCTGCTCCACGTTGGCGAACTTCCACCAGCGCCGCCAGCGGGCCAGGTTCGCCTGGTCCGGCGGGAAGGTGTAGCCGTTGGCGGTGGGATCCGCCTCCTCCTGCCCGGTGACCGGTGACGTCAGCCTGGGGACGTGGACGCCCATCCCGAAACCCTTGTCGCGGATCCAGTTGCTCTGGCAGAGGTTCTGCCCGCCGCCGGCGCCGGCGTACGCGATGGCTCCCATCATCAGGGCGAAGCCGAGCGTCTCGACCGGGAACTGCGGGTTCGTGACCGCGTCGCCGAGGGCGCTGTAGGTCTTGCCGCGGATCGCGAAGATCAGTGCCAGCACCACCAGCAGGGCGACGGCCGCGATCTTGACGAAGATCAGCCGCTCCAGCATCACGTAGACGACCGGCGCCAGGGTCAGGATCAGGCCGATCACGACCAGGATGCAGATCGCGATCCAGCGCGGATCCCCGGCGCCGAAGAGATACGTCAGCATCGAGGCCGAACTGGTCGCCCAGCCGGGCCAGAGGTTCGCGAAGTACGTCATGATCGCGAAGAACAGGCCCCAGTGCTTGCCGTAGCGGTTGAACCCGGTCAACGCTGTCTCACCAGTTGCCAGCGTGTACCGCTCGATCTCCATGTTCAGGAACCACTGGATGGCCACCCCGACGACCGCGCCCCAGAGGAAAACCAAACCCACCTGGGACGAGATGTAGGGCCAGAGGATGAACTCGCCGGATGCCAGTCCGACCCCGGCCCCGACCATGCCGGGCCCCACCACCCGCCAGGCTTCCTTGGGCGGTTCGGGCAGGTCGCGGACCTGCGGTGCGGGCAGGTTCTTGGTCGGAAGGTTGAAGCTCTCTTGAGCTGGACTGCTGTGGTCTGCGGATCTGGTGTCTGCCATGGGTTCCTCGCTCCCAGTCGACCCCCGCTTCGATCCCCGCTTCGGACCCTAGCGAAGGTCCGCGGTACGGGCGACCCGACACACAGCCGTCAGGACCTGAGCAGGTCCAGGGCCTTGGTGATGCGGCGGGCGCGGGTCTCGGGCCTCTTCGCCTCGGTGATCGCGTTCACGTGTTCGCGCCGATGGCTGAAGCTGAGGTGGTCGAAGGCCTCCCGCAGGCCGGCCTCCGTCAGCGCCGCGGCCAGGTCGGCCGGTACTTCGATCGTGCGCTCGGCGTCGTCGCGGGACACCGTGACGAGCACGGAGTCGCCCGGACCCTTGCCCAGCTCGGTGCGGATCTGCTTCAGGATGCCGAGCGCCTTGCAGCCGCCCATCGAGGCGATCGACCCGCGATAGGCGATCCCGTCGAACGTCGCCCGGACCGGGATCCTGCCCCCGCCACCCAACCGCTCGAGCACCTCGACCGGTACTTCGACGTACGCGCCGCCGCTGCCGTCGGCTTCCTGGATCACGCCTTCGAAGCTCTCCATGATCGGCACGGTACCGAGTGCCCCGTGTCGGAAGTTCTTCGGCGCTTGCGGCGCCCAGGCACGCACCTCGCGGCACTGGCGAATCATCCACGATGCTCCGCATCGAGGACGCTCCTCCAGCACCGCGATGCACGCACCTGACCACCGCAATCGCTCGAACAACATCCGACACGGGGCACTAGCCCCGCCGACATCTCTCACCAGCAGTCGGGAGGTGTGCGGGAGCCGTTTCGACGGCGTAACAACGAGATGACCACTCGGAAACACCCCGGTCATAGCGTCCTGGCCTAATCAGTGAGGTCGGATGATCGGAGACGAACGATGACGCTCGAGACACGACCGGAGACCGTCACTCCGCGCGAGCAGGTGGGCGCGGTGGGTACCGTCGAGGCTCCCAGACGCGGGCGCTGGATCGACGTCTGGGATCCCGAGGAGCCCGTTTTCTGGGCCGAGAAGGGCCGCCGGATCGCCCGGCGCAACCTGTGGCCGTCCATCTTCGCCGAGTTCCTCGGCTTCTCGGTCTGGCAGCTGTGGAGCATCGTGGTGGTCTCGCTGCCGGCCGCCGGCTTCGGCTACAGCACGGACCAGATGTTCTGGCTGGTGGCACTGCCGAGCCTGGTGGGAGCCACGCTGCGGCTGCCGTACACGTTCGCGGTGCCGAAGTTCGGCGGCCGGAACTGGACCGTCGTGTCCGCGTTGCTGTTGCTCATCCCCACGCTCGGGCTCGCATACTTCGTCAGCCGGCCGGAGACGCCGTTCTGGCTGATGGCGCTGGTGGCGGCGACCGCGGGCGTCGGCGGCGGCAACTTCGCCAGCAGCATGACCAACATCTCCTTCTTCTTCCCCGAGCGTGACAAGGGCTTCGCCCTCGGGGTCAACGCGGCGGGCGGCAACCTCGGGGTGGCCGTGGTGCAGCTCGTGGTCCCGATGGTGATCGTCGCCGGGGCGGGCCTGACGCTCGGCCGAGCCGGGCTCATGTGGATCCCGCTGATCCTCCTGGCGGCAGTACTGGCCTGGAAGCTGATGGACAACCTGTCTGCCGCAACCTCGTCTTTCCGCGCCTCGGTGGCGGCGGCGAAGCGTCCCCACACCTGGGTGATCTCGTTCCTCTATATCGGCACCTTCGGCTCGTTCATCGGCTTCTCGGCGGCCTTCCCGCTGCTGATCAAGACGACCTTCCCCGACATCACGGTGGCCCACATCGCCTTCCTCGGGGCGCTCGTCGGGTCGGTCTCCCGGCCCTTCGGCGGCAAGCTGTCGGACCTGGTCGGCGGGGCCTGGGTGACGGTGTGCGCCTTCGTGGTGATGGGGATCGGCATCCTGTCTGCGATCGCGGCGCTGAACGCGAAGAGCTTCACCGGGTTCCTGATCAGCTTCCTGGTGCTGTTCGTGGCCAGTGGCGCCGGCAACGGATCGACGTACCGGATGATTCCGGCGGTGTTCCGGCAGACGACGCGCGGGCTCGACGGACAGGTGGATCTGGTCCGGGCTCGGCGTGAGGCGGCCGCGTGCATCGGGATCGCGTCCGCGATCGGCGCGTACGGCGGCTTCCTGGTGCCGCGGGGATTCGCGATGTCGACCGGGCAGTTCGGGTCTCTCGTCCCGGCGCTCTACACCTTCTGCGGGTTCTACGTCATCTGCCTGGCTGTGACCTACTTCTGCTACCTGCGACGCGGTGGCCCGCTCAGCCTGGAGCGCGTGTGACCGCAGTCGCCACTCACTGTCCGTACTGCGCTTTGCAGTGCGCCACCACGCTGCACCCGGTCGGGCGGCCGGGTGCAGTCACGGTGCAGCCCCGGGACTTCCCGACCAATCGCGGCGGGTTGTGCCGCAAGGGCTGGACGGCTCCTGAGGTGCTGACGGTGCCAGATCGGTTGACTCAGCCGCTGGTTCGCGATGGCGCCGGAGTACTGGTGGAGACGAGCTGGGACCACGCGCTGGATTTCGTTGCCGACCGCATCCGTGCGCTGCAGGCGGCGTACGGCAACGACTCGGTGGCGGTGTTCGGCGGTGGCGGGCTGACCAACGAGAAGGCCTATGCGCTGGGCAAGTTCGCGCGGGTGGCGTTGCGGACCTCGAACGTGGACTACAACGGCCGGTTCTGCATGTCGTCCGCGGCTGCCGCGACGAACCGTGCCTTCGGCATCGATCGCGGACTGCCTTTTCCCTTGGCGGATGTGGGTGGAGCCGGGGCCGTACTGCTTGTCGGTAGCAACATCGCCGAGACGATGCCGCCGGCTGTCGCCCATCTGGCAGCTGCCCGGGCGGCCGGTGGCTTGCTGGTGGTCGACCCACGCCGTACTCCGACCGCCGGGCTGACCGAGGACGCGGGGATCCACCTGCAGGCGACTCCTGGGACAGACCTGGCGCTCGTGCTCGCTCTGACTCATGTGGTCCTGCAGGAAGGCCTGGCGGACGCGGCGTACCTCCAGGCGAGGACCGATGACCCGGACGGGTTGGTCCGATCCACAGCAGCTTGGTGGCCGGAACGGGCCGAGCGCGTTACCGGAGTACCGGCTGGGACTATTCGGCGGGCAGCGCGGGTGCTGGCCGCTGCTGCGCCAGTTCATGGGGGCGTGGGGGCGTACATCCTGACTGGGCGTGGTGCGGAGCAGCACAGCAAGGGCACCGACACGGTCACGGCCTGCATCAACCTGGCGCTGGCGCTCGGACTGCCTGGGCGGAGCGGTAGCGGCTACGGCTGCATCACCGGCCAGGGCAACGGGCAGGGCGGTCGCGAACACGGTCAGAAGGCCGACCAGCTGCCCGGATACCGCAGCATCTCGGATCCTTCGGCGCGGGAGTACGTCGCGGGCGTGTGGGGCGTGGATCCGGAGTCTCTGCCGGGACCTGGGAAGAGTGCGGTCGAGCTGATCAACGCACTCGGTACGCCGGACGGTCCGCGGGCGTTGCTCGTCCACGGCAGCAATCTGGCGGTCTCGGCTCCTCGACTGGCGTCGGTGCGGGAGCGGCTGGCCTCGCTTGAGTTGCTAGTCGTTGCGGACGTGGTCCCGTCGGAGACCGCGATGCTTGCCGATGTCGTCTTCCCGGTCACGCAGTGGGCAGAGGAGGAGGGAACGATGACCTCGCTGGAGGGTCGGGTCCTGCGCCGCAGGGCCGCGGTTACGCCTCCCGGCGAGGTGCGGAGTGATCTTGCTGTCTTTGCCGGCCTGGCCCAGCGGCTGTCCTGTGCTGCGGCGTTCCCGACCGATCCCGCTGCCGTCTATGAGGAACTGCGGATCGCCAGTGCCGGTGGGATCGCCGACTACTCGGGGATCAGTTGGGAACGGCTGGACTCGGGTGAAGCGTTGTTCTGGCCTTGCCCCGCCGAAGATCACCCGGGCACGCCGCGACTCTTCGCGGACCACTTCGGTACTCCGGACGGCCGGGCCCGGGTGGTTGCCGTTGACCACCGGCCGGTGGCGGACGACCTCCACGCCGATGCTCCCCTCTACCTGGTGACGGGGCGGCTGCTGCAGCACTACCAGAGTGGCGCGCAAACCCGTCGGGTGGCCGCGTTGGCCGAGGCGGAGCCGGAGGTGTTCGCGGAGATTCATCCTCGCGTGGCTGCGCAGCTGGGGATCGCGGATGGCCGTCCTGTGCGCTTGCGGACTGCCCGGGGCTCGATGGTCGCGGTCGCTCGGGTGACTAGCGACGTACGGCCGGACACGGTGTTCGTGCCGTTCCACTACGGCGGCGACGGCAGCGTGAACGAGCTGACCAACGACGCCCTCGACCCGATCTCGGGGATGCCGGAGTTCAAGGCCTGCGCGGTCGAGTTGAAGGCCGCGGCCTTGCCGGCGAGGCGGATCCCCGCATGAACGAGCGCGTGGTGATCATCGGCGGCGGTATGGCGGGGACGCGGCTGGCGGAGTTGCTCGGGGCGTCGTACGACGTGACCGTTCTCGGCGATGAGGGGTTCTATCAGCGGACCCGGTTGACGGAGTACGTGGCCGGTCGTGCGGCGGAACCTGTTGTCAGCAAGGGCGATCTCGCCCTGCGCGTTGATCGCGGCAATGGAGTCGTTGTCGATAGCAAGGGGATGGCGTCGTACTACGACCACCTGGTGTTCGCCACCGGGGCCGAGCCGAGCGTGCCGGCGGCGATCGAGGGATATCGCACGTTGCGGACCGCCTCGGATGCGATCGCGATCGTCGAGGAGGCTTCGCGGGTACGGCGTGCAGTGGTTCTCGGTGGCGGGGTGTTGGGAGTGGAGACGGCCTGTGCGCTGCGGGAGCGTGGAGTCGCCGTGACGGTGGTGCATGACGGGGAGACGTTGCTGGATCGGCGGGTTCGGACGTCCGCCGGGCGGAGGATCACTCGGGCGGTGCGCGAGCTTGGCATCGAAGTACTGCTCAATGCCGAGGCGGAGTCCACTGAGCGTCGGGACGGTCGGTTCCGGGCGGTTCGGCTTGCTGGTGGGAAGGCAGTG
>NZ_DASRXP010000432.1:0-11674 GCF_035687465.1 Kribbella sp. | reverse complement strand
GCCCGCGCCGCCACGACCTCCTTGGTCAACCCTGCCCGGACCTCCTCGAGGTCGTACCGGGCCAGCAACGGCGACCCACAAGAACACAGCCCGATCACCTGATCCGGCGAATGAGTGAGGCCGCACTTAGGACAGTCAAGGTGAGTCAAAGCTGAGAAGCGCACGAACCCGAGGCTACCCAGCCCGGAGACCGGCGACCGCTCGGCGTTGGTGGTCGGTGAGGGCGGGGCGCTGGTGGTCGGTCAGACGGAAGCCGGTCCCCCGGACGGCGTCGATGGTGATCGTCGTCCCGAGTTCGTCCAGCTTCCGGCGGAGCCGCTTCACCACCGAATGCACATCCGCGGTACTGCGCAGATGCCGGTTCCGCCAGACCGCGAGATGCAGCGCCTCGTACGTCCACACCCGCAGCGGCGGCGTCATCAACCGCGTCAGCAGGTCGTGCTCGAGATCGGTCAGCGGCACCTCCCGCTCCCGCCACTGCGCCATCGACCTAGCCGAGTCGATCGTGAGGACGTCGGCAGCGACCCGGGGGTCCGTACGCCGGTCCGGCACCCTCCGGGCAACGGGCTCCGACGCGGGATCGGGTGGCTCCGGCTGCTCCGTAGGTGCTGTCGTCGGCAGGGCGATCAGTTTGCGCAACTCCTCCAGGCTGGAGACCAGCAGGAGCGGCGCGACGTCGTCAACGAGCTCGGCCAGGCGGACTCGTTCTTCCAACGAGGCGGCGACCGCGATCAGCAACGGGAAGGGCTGCTGGGCGGATCTCAGATCGAGGGTGCCGTCGTCAGGGGCGGGGACACGGGCGGTGACCATCCGATCACAATGTCAACCTCTGCCTTTAATCGTCAATGAACTGACAAATACTGGCGAAAGTTGCCCAGATCGGCCCGACTGCTAGTGACATCTTGCTCACCAGGTGTGCTTGTTCAGACCTTTCTCTGACACATAGGGTCCACGTCAGGCTCTCGACGTAACACGTCGCGACCTGGGGGGCACGGAGCGTTCGCCGAACCGGTTCACCTGACCTGACGCGAAGTCCTGCACCTCTGCACCACTGACTCGGGGGAGTCAACTCGGGGTCGTACAAGTGAGGGGCAGAGATGTCATATCAACGAAGAAGGGGCCTCACCAGATCGCTGGTGGGAACCCTGGCGGCGTTAGCCGTCGTCACGACCGGGCTGGCCGCCACAGGCCAGGCGGCGCAGGCGGCACCCGAACCCGGTGGAACGCCCGCGCCGGCCGCCAAGATCAAGCCGGAGGTTCTCGCCAAGCTGCAGGGCAAGGAAGCCAAGGAGGCGACGGACTACTGGGTCCGCTTCACCGCCAAGGCCGACCTCTCCGCGGCCAGCGCGATCACCGACTGGAACCAGCGCGGTACCGCGGTCGCCGCGGCGCTGCGCAAGACCGCGGCCGAGAGCCAGACCAAGGTCCGGGCCGAGCTCGACGCGCAGCACGTGAAGTACACGGCCTTCTGGGGCACCAACGCGATCCGCGTCGCCAGCGGCTCGCTGGCGATGGCCCAGCAACTGGCCGGCCACACCGAGGTCGAGGGCATCTACAACCCGACGACCATCGAGGTACCGAAGATCACCCCCGGCACGACCGAGAAGCAGATCAACTCGCTCGAGTGGGGCATCGCGAACATCAACGCCGACGACGTCTGGAGCCAGTACGGCGACAAGGGCGCGGGCATCGTGATCGCGAACATCGACACCGGGGTCCAGTTCGACCACCCGGCGCTGGTGAACCAGTACCGCGGCAACCTGGGCAACGGCACGTTCGACCACAACTACAACTGGTTCGACGCGGCCGGCACCTCGCCCTCGGCACCCGCCGACGGCAACGGCCACGGCACCCACACGATGGGCACCATGGCCGGCGACGACGGCGCGGGCAACCAGATCGGCGTCGCACCTGGCGTCAAGTGGATCGCCGCGAACGGCTGCTGCCCGACCGACGAGGCCCTGATCGCCTCCGGCCAGTGGATGCTCGAGCCGACCAACCTCGCCGGGCAGAACCCGGACGCGAGCAAGCGGCCGAACGTGATCAACAACTCGTGGGGCAGCCAGCTGCCCTCGAACGATCCGTTCATGGAGGACATCACCGACGCCTGGACCGACTCCGGCATCTTCGGTGCGTTCGCCAACGGCAACAGCGGTGAGCTGGGCTGTAACAGCAGCGGCTCGCCGGGCAGCCTGGTCAGCAACTACTCGGCCGGCGCCTACGACATCAACAACAACATCGCCACCTTCTCCGGCCGTGGGGTCGGTCAGAACGGCGAGATCAAGCCCAACATCTCGGCTCCGGGCGTCAACGTCCGGTCGAGCATCCCGGGCAACGCCTATGCCAGCTTCAACGGCACGTCGATGGCCACCCCGCACCTCGCGGGCGTCGTCGCGTTGCTGTGGGCCGCGTCGCCGGCGCTGAAGGGTGACGTCACCGCCACCCGTGCGCTGCTCGACAACACGGCGACCGACGCCAACTCCAGCCAGTGCGGTGGCACCGCGGACGACAACAACGTCTTCGGTGAAGGCCGCCTGGACGCGCTCGCCCTGCTGAACGCGGCCCCGATCGGCGACACCGGCACCCTCGCCGGCAAGGTCACCGCCGTCACCGGTGGTGCCGGAGTCTCCGGCGCGACAGTGACGGTCAAGCAGACGGGTACGCCGGACCGGGTGCTCACCACCACCAGCACCGGAACCTTCTCCACGGTTCTTCCTGCCGGTGACTACACCCTCGCGGTGGCCGCGTTCGGCTACGTGGGCCAAACGGGCACCGCGACGATCACCGTCAACACGACCACCACCAAGGACTTCGCCCTCGCGGCGGCTCCGACGGTCAACGTCGGCGGCACCATCACGGACGGCTCCGGCCACGGCTGGCCGCTGTACGCGAAGGTGAGTATCGAGGGACCGGGTGGCGTGTCCGACTTCACCACCCCGACCAACGGCCGGTACAGCTTCAAGGTGCCCTCGAGCTCCACGTACTCGCTGAAGGTCGAGTCGCAGTACCCGGGCTACCAGACGGTCAGCGAGCCGATCACGGTCGGCGCGGGCAACCTGACGAAGAACGTCGCGGTACCGGTGCGGACCGACACCTGCACCACGGCACCGGGGTACAAGTGGGGCTCTGACGGCGTCTACGAGACCTTCGACGCCCAGGCCGCCCCGAACGGCTGGACCGTGGTCGACAACAAGGGCAACGGCCAGACCTGGAAGTTCAGCGACGACAAGAGCCGCGGCAACCTGACCGGCGGTGGCGGCGGTTTCGCGATCGTCGACAGCGACGGCTACGGCTCCGGCGGCGCGCAGGACACCTCGCTGGTCAGCCCCGTGGTCGACCTGACCTCGGTCACCGCTCCGGTGATCAAGTTCAACCAGGACTTCAACTGGCTGGGCGGCGAGAAGGCCGACATCGACCTGTCCCTCGACGGTGGAGCCACCTGGGCCACTGTCCTGTCGCAGGCCGCGGACGTTCGTGGGGTCAAGGAGATCGCGATTCCGCAGGCGGCGGGCAAGTCCGCCGTACAGGTCCGGTTCCACTACTCCCTCGCCTCGTACGAGTGGTGGTGGGAGGTCGACAGCGTGCTGATCGGCAGCACGGTCAACTGCGAGGCGGCCGGCGGCGGACTCGTCACCGGCACCGTGAAGGACGCCAACACCAGCGGCTTCGTGAACGGCGCGGTCGTCACCCGTGACGACAAGCCGGCCGAGACCACCGTCACCGTCGCCACCCCGGAGGACACCGGACTGAGCGACGGCTTCTACTGGCTGTACTCCTCGGAGTCCGGCGCGCATGGCTTCACGGCGAAGGCCGGCAACTACGTCAGCTCGGGCCAGAGCGTCGACGTCGAGGCCGACTGGGCCACCGCCGCCGACTACACCCTCGCGGCCGGCCGCCTGTCGGTCACGCCGGGAGCAGTCTCGGGCAACGTGAAGCTCCCGACCGGCACGGTCACCAAGAACATCACCGTCAAGAACACCGGTGGCGCACCGGTGGACGTGGAGTTCGGCGAGGCTGACGGCGGGTTCGAGATCCTGAACGCCAACGGCACCAAGACCACCAAGACACAGGTGCTGAACGGCACCGGTGCCCCGCTGCAGCGGCTCCAGGTTCCGACCTCGTTCGGCGCGAAGGAGACCAGCAGCAAGGCCCCGACCGGTACGCCGGCCGTGGCCAACCCGCTGGCTGCTCCGTGGGCGGACATCGCCGACTACCCGGCCAATGTGATGGACAACCGCAGCGTCAACCTGGACGGCAAGGTCTACTCGATTGCCGGTGGCAACGGCACTGCGTCGACCGGTACCAGCTACGTGTACGACCCGGCCGCCCTGGGCTGGACCGCGATCGCTCCTCTTCCGGGCGCCCGGAACGCCGTCACCCTCGGCGTCGTGGGTGGCAAGATCATCGCCAGCTCCGGCTGGGGCGCCGCCGGTCCGGATCCGGCTACCTGGTCGTACGACCCGGCGGCCAACGCCTGGTCCGCGGTAGCGGCCAACCCGGCACCGCGGGCGGCGGCCGGTCAGGCCGTGGTCGACGGCAAGCTGTACGCCGTCGGCGGCTGCACCACCGCCAACTGCACCCCGATGTCCAACACCGTGGTCGCTTACGACGCGGCGGCGAACAGCTGGGCGACGGTTGCGAACTACCCGAAGTCGGTCGCGTTCGCATCCTGCGGCGCCATCGACGGCAAGGTGGTCTGCTCCGGCGGTAACGACGGCGTGGCCGCGACGAAGTCTGGCTACGTCTACGACCCGGCGACCGACGCCTGGTCGCCGACCGCGGACGCCCCGACCGACCACTGGGCGTCGTCCTTCGCCGTCGCCGGTGGCAAGCTGCTGGTCGTCGGCGGTGTCCAGGCCGGTGCCATCACCAACGCCGGCTTCGCCTACGACGCGGCCGCCAACACCTGGGCCTCGCTGCCGAACGCCAATCTGCCGCGCTACCGCGGTGCCGCGGCGTGTGGCTTCTACAAGGTCGGCGGTTCGTCCGGCAACTTCAACGCGGCTGCTGACAGTGAAGTACTGCCGGGTCTCGAGGACTGTGGGGAGTCGTCGGCCGACGTCAGCTGGCTGAGCATCGACAAGACCGAGGCCACCCTGGCCCCGGGCGCCAGTGTCGTCGTCAAGGCAACCCTCTCCGCGACCGTCGACCAGCCGGGCAAGTACAACGCCACGGTGACGATCAAGGAGAACACCCCGTACGCCGTCGAAGGGGTCGGCGTGACCATGAACGTCACCCCGCCGAACACCTGGAGCAAGCTGCTGGGCACCGTCACCGGGGTAGCCACCTCGGGCGCGACCGCCCCGCTCCCGGGTGCGATCGTCCAGGTCGACTCCTGGGCCCAGTCGTACACGTTCACCACGGACAGCCAGGGCAAGTACGCCTACTGGCTGGACCGCCGCAACAACCCGCTCACCCTGATCGCCGCCAAGGACGGCTACAAGCCCCAAACCCGGACGACCAAGCTCCTCAACGGTCAACCGGTCACCGAAAACTTCGCCCTGAAGTCCATCAAGTAGCAGTAGTCACCTAGCACCAACCCGGCCCCCGGACAGCACCCGCTGCCCGGGGGCCGGCGCTTTGTACTGCGAGCCACGGTCGCTACGAGTCCGGCGTACCGGGCGACAGGACGTAGTCGGCACCCGGACCACCCGCCCAGCCCCAGCCACCACCGACCGTTAGCGCGGCGGGGACCACGTCCTGTCGCTCGGTACAGATTTGAGGGTCAGTTGGTGAGGAGGCGTTGGGCGAGTGCCCGGCGGATCGTGGCGATCACCCAGTCCGGGTCTGACAGCACCTGCTCATAGGTGAACCTCAGGACCAGCCAGCCGGCCGCCACCAACTCGTCGTACCGGCGGCAGTCGGCGGCGAAGTCGGCCCTCCCGCCGTGGAACAGGTAGCCGTCCGCCTCGAGCGCGAGCCGCGCTGCTCGATGGCCGAGATGCGACACGACTCCGAAAGCGTGCCGGATCCGCCGCAGCTGCGGTCTGGCTTGTCCACAGGCGGACCGAACGACAGGTAGTACTCCCCCGCCCGACCCGCCGCCCAGCCACCGCCACCGCCAAACCAGCAGCTTTCTGGGACTACGTCCTGTCATTCGGTACGCCGACTCGGCGGCGCGCCGGGTGAACTCAGGCGGGGAGGAGGTGGAAGCCGACGCCTCGGACGGCGTGGATGGTGACGGCGGCGCCTAGTTCGGCGAGTTTCTGGCGGAGGCGTTTGACCACTGAGTGGATGTGGGAGCCGTGGCCGAGGAACTCGTTGCCCCAGACGGCGTGGTGCAGGCGTTGGTACGTCCACACCTGGCCGGGTTCCTTCACCAGGCAGTGCAGGAAGTCGTGCTCCAGCCGGGTCAGCGGCATCTCCCGGTCCTTCCAGCGGACCACCCGCCGATCATCGTCCAGCCGCAGCCCTTCCCGTGGCTGCTGCTCAGGCGGCTTGACCTCCGACATGGGCAGCACTGCCTCGATCTGGGCAGCGGGAGTCGTGCTCCGTACTACGGAAGTCGACTCGGCCGCTGTGGTCAGGTCGAGGAAGGCACGGGCCTGTTCCGCGCTGGAGACGAGCAGCAGCGCGTCGGCACCACTCAGCAGCCGGGCGAGCTGTACCCGCTCCGCTGTGGTCGTGGCCACCCCGATGATCAAGGACGAGTCAGGTTGGCTCTCCATCGATCCCCTCCCCTATCCACCGTCTGCCGTTCCAGACGCAGGGCACAAGTACGCTCAACTGCGCCTACGAAGTCAAGGGATTCCCTTCGCCGTCGGCTGGCACAAATGCGACCTGTCTGGGACCGGCCAAAACAAGGGCCGTACATGGGGCGTCCGGGCCTTCCTGCCGGACGGGGCAGGAAGACCCGGACGCGGGGGAATCGGCCGCCGGTCAGCCGATGGTCTTGGGTTCAGCCGACGGTCTTGACCGCTGTGATCAGCTCGCCGCCGGCGGTGTCGCCGGACAACTCCCAGAAGAAGGCGCCGCCGAGGCCCTGGTTGTTCGCGTACGTCATCTTGCTGCGGATCGTGGCCGGCGTGTCATAGCCCCACCACTGACCACCGCAGAACGCGTACGCAGTACCGCCGACTGTGCCGTTGGACGGGCAGCGGGTCGAGATGAGCTTGTAGTCCTCGATCCCCGCTTCGTACTTGCCCGGCGCCGCACCGGTCGCCGTACCACCCGGAGCCGACTGCGTGACGCCGGTCCAGCCGCGGCCGTAGAAGCCGATGCCGAGCAGGATCTTCGCCGACGGGATGCCCTTCGACTTCAGCTTCTGGATCGCCGCGTCGCTGTAGAAGCCGGCGGTGGGGATCCCGGTGTACGACGTCAGCGGTGAGTGCGGGGCCGTCGGGCCCTGGGCTGCGAAGGCGCCGAAGTAGTCGTACGTCATCGGCATGATCCAGTCGAGCTTCTGCGCGGCCGTCGCGTAGTCGGTGGCGTCGATCTTGCCGCCGTTGGTGCCGTCCGCGGTGATCGCCGCCGTGACCAGGTTGGACGAGCCGAACCGGTTGCGCAGGGCGGTGATGACGCTGTTGAAGGCGTTCGGGCCCGACGCGTCGCAGCTTAAGCCGCAGGCGTTCGGGTACTCCCAGTCGATGTCGATGCCGTCGAACACGTCTGCCCAGCGCGGGTCCTCGACCAGGGCGTAACAGGAGTCCGCGAACGCGGCCGGGTTCCTGGCCGCCTCGGTGAAACCGCCGGACCAGGTCCAGCCGCCGAACGACCAGACCACCTTGATGTTCGGGAACTCGCGCTTCAGCTTGCGCAGCTGGTTGAAGTTGCCGCGCAACGCACCGGTGTCCCAGGTGTCGGCCACGCCGTCGACCGAACCGGCTGCGTCGTACGCCTTGTCATAGGCCGCGTACGAGTCGCCCATCGTGCAGCGGCCGCCGGTGGTGTTGCCGAACGCGTAGACGATGTTGGTCAGCTTCGCCGCCGACCCGCTCGTCTTGATGTTCTTCACGTGGTAGTTGCGGTCGTAGACACCCCACTCGGTGAAATAGCCGACGACTCTCTTGCCGGCGGCAACCGCCTGCGGAACAGCAGCCTGCGGGGCAGCGGCGGTTTCGGGTGGAGCGACCGCACCGGCGGCGGGCACGATGCCGGCGCCGAGCAGCGCCAAGGCTGCGATCACGGTGGGGAACGGGCGGATTCTCATGGTTCCTCCTGGGGGGCGGGAGAGGGACTGAGCGCACCATACCCAGCACGGAGGGTTAATAAAAGAAGAACCCAAATAAAAATGGCCGCGCGATCACGTCAGACCTCGGGCCGCCCGGACAGCCCAGTAGCTCCGCGCGAACAGGCCCATCGTCTGATCCACGACCGTTTCCCGCTCCTGCTCCGGCAGCCGGGACAGCGGCCCCTCCAGCATCAGCAGCGACAACCCGTGCACCAGCGACCAGGCCGCGACCTCGGCGCCGACCCGGAACTCGTCGTCGACGAAACCCTGCCGGGCCAGCTCATCCACGGCACGCACCAGCATCACGTGCGGACCTTCCGGAGTCTGGAAGTCGAGCGGCGGCCTGGCCGGATCCACCACGAAGGCGGTCCGGAACAACCCCGGGTGGGACAGGGCGAAATCCACATAGCCGCGTCCGATCGCATCGATCCGCGCCATCGCGTCCTTGGCCGGATCGGGCTCCGCCGGCAGCGCGGCCAGCCGCGCGCGCATCGCATCGCCCATCTGCTCCAGCGAGTACGACCTCGCCGCGAGGAGCAACTCCTCGTGCCCGGAGAAATGCCGATACGCCGCTGTCGGGGTGACGCTGACAGCGCGAGCGGCAGCGCGGATCGTCACGGCCTGCGGCCCGCCCCGTTCGGCGAGTTCGGCAGCCGCGGCGATCAGGGCGTTCCGCAGATCTCCGTGGTGGTACGCATTCCGGCCGGTCACGAATTAGATGTTGACGGGCGTACACATCGATGGCAAGTTAACACCCACCAAGTTTACAGTAGTCAACATTGCGCTCGGGAGCATCGCCATGCTGCATCGCCTCGCAAACTTCACCGTCCGTCGCGCCCGACTGATCCTGCTCACCACCGTGCTGCTGCTCGCGGGCGCCGCGGTGGTCGGGGTCGGCGCCTTCAGCAAGCTCGCCGGGGGCGGCTTCGACGACCCAGGCTCGGAATCCAGCCAGGCCGCGACCCGGCTGGCCGACACCTTCGGCGGCCAGGCTGACCTCGTCTTCGTGGTCGACGCCGGCCGCGACGTCAGTACCGACACCGTGACCGCCGCCGGCAGCGAGCTCACTCGCAGGATCGCCGCCGAACCAGATCTCACCGGCGTCGCGTCGTACTGGACGACCAAGGCGCCCGCTATGCGGTCGGAGGACGGGACAATGGCCCTGGTGGTCGCCTCGATCACCGGTGACTTCGACTCCCGTACCGAGGTCGCCGACCGGTTGATCGGCACCTACGGCGGTGAGCACGACGGCTTGAGGGTCGACGTCGGCGGTGAGGTCGGGGTGAACCACGACGTGAACGCCCAGGTGAGCCGCGACCTCGCGGTGGCCGAGGCCATCGCCGTTCCGATCATCCTGGTCCTGCTCGTGCTGGCCTTCGGCAGTTTCGTGGCCGCACTGCTCCCGCTGGCCATCGGCACCATCGCCATCTTCGGCACCTTCGCGGAACTCTCGCTGCTCGGTGACGCCATGGACGTCTCGATCTTCGCGATCAACCTGACCACTGCGCTCGGCCTCGGCCTGTCCATCGACTACGCGCTCCTGATGGTCAGCCGCTTCCGAGAGGAACTCGGCAAGGGCGTCGACCTCGAGACCGCGGTCGTCCGCACGGTCACGACCGCCGGCCGCACCATCGTCTTCAGCGCCCTGACCGTCGCCGTCGCACTCGCCGCGCTGCTCCTCTTCCCCTTGTTCTTCCTCCGTTCCTTCGCGTACGCCGGGATCGGGGTGATCGTGATCTCCATGGTCAGCGCGCTGGTGGTGCTGCCGGCCCTGCTGACCGTCCTCGGTCACCGGGTGAACGCCGGGCGCCTCCCCTGGGCCAAGGACACACCGAAGACCGTCGCACCGTTCTGGGGGCGGCTCGCCGGACTGGCGATGCGGCGCCCAGCGCTGACCGCCCTGCCCGTGGTCGCCGGATTGGTGCTGCTGGCAGCGCCACTGCTGCACGTGGAGTTCGGCACGCCGGACGACCGGGTGCTGCCGACGACAACCACCAGCCGGGTGGTCGGCGATGCGCTGCGCACCGAGTTCAGCAGCGACGACACGAACGCGGTGAACGTGGTCGGTGCGCATTCCGTCGACACCGCCGCCATCGGCCCGTATGCGGGGAACCTGTCGGAACTGCCAGACGTAGTACGGGTTGATTCCGCAGCCGGGACCTTCGTCCGTGGGCAGCGGGTGAGCACGTCGCCCGCTGACGCCCGGATGGCGAAGGACGGCATTCAGCGACTGACCGTGGTGACGGAGGCGGACTCGCGATCGGCAGCGGCGCTCGACCTCGTCGACTCTGCTCGGGTGGTGCAGGCACCGGGCGAGTTCCTGGTCGGCGGGAACACCGCCCGGTTCATGGACAGCCAGCAGGCGATCGGATCGCGGTTGCCGTTGGCGGGCGGGCTGATCGCGTTGACGACCTTCGTCCTGCTGTTCCTGTTCACCGGGAGCGTGCTGCAGCCGTTGCGGGCGCTGCTGCTCAACGTGATCGGGCTGGGTGCGACCCTCGGGGCGATGGTGCTGATCTTCCAGGACGGCCGGCTGTCCGGCTGGCTGGGGTTCACGCCGCTGCCGTTGGACACGAGCATGCTGGTCCTGCTGTTCTGCATCGCCTTCGGGTTGTCGATGGACTACGAGGTGTTCGTGCTGAGCCGGATCAAGGAGCAGCATGACGAAGGTGCGACCCTGACCGATTCGGTGACGACCGGTCTGGCTCGCAGCGGACGGATCGTGTCGATGGCGGCGGTGATCCTGTCCGTCAGCTTCTTCGCGTTCGGCACCAGTTCGGTCAGCTTCATCCAGCTCTTCGGGATCGGCACCGGTCTCGCCGTGCTGATCGACGCCACCCTGATCCGCGGGGTGCTCGTACCGGCAGCGATGCGGCTGCTCGGCGGTCGCGCGTGGTGGTCGCCGACTCCCCTGCGCCACCTGCACAGCCGGATCGGACTGACCGAGTCCAGCCCGACCTGAAACTCTCCGCGAGACAGGCCCTGGATGTATGTGCGAAGTGAGTGCCTGACGGAGTAATGTCCTCGCGCACGGTCACTTTTGGCCCGCAACGGAGGAACAGTGCCCGGATCCTCGGACGATGCCCGGTCCGATCCCGCAACCGCAGCCAGTGCCGGATTCACCCGGCGGCCCGGCTTTGTCTGGCTGCTCGCGGCGCTCATCGTTCCCGTACTGCTGACTGCCGCGTTACTCGTCGCCAAAACCGGGTCCACCGAGGACGATCTTCGCGACCGGTCCCTGGCCGCACTGGAAGCCCGCGGAATCACCGGTGCGGAGGTCGAGTTCGACGGCCGCGACGCGACTGTCGTAGTACCGGCCGGCGCGGACGCGAGTCAGGCCCGGGAGGTGGTCGCGGCCGTGGACGGAGTACGGGCGGCCAAGTCCGGCGGCAGCAATCCGAACCTCGCCGACGTCACACTCCCCAGCGCATCCGGCACGCCGATCCCGTCTGCGGAGCCCACGGCCGAACCAGTGGTAGTGGTAGCGCCGTTCGACTTGACCAA